>JBMDWS010000196.1:0-3164 GCA_048594695.1 Truepera sp.
TCTTCCAAAACAACCTGTACCGACACCTGCCACGGATACTGCGTAATATCCGCTCCGGTCCCACCAACAATCTGCGGCGTCAGGGCGGTCCTTGCGTCTTTTGTTCTCGTTAAGGCGTTGACGCTGACCCCGGTGTTCGCCGCAACCCAGTCCACATAGCGCCCGACACGGGTGTAGACCCCGGCGCGGTTTGGCTGCGCGCAGCCCGACCCAAAGCTCACCACCCCGACCTGCACCGGACCGTTCTCCTGGGTGATGAGCGGTCCACCACTGTCCCCTTGACAGCTGTCGATAACGGTGTCGGGGCTGGGGCTGCCTGCGCAGATCATGTTACTGGTGATGTCGAAACCCAGCGGAGACGCGCTCCCGACCTGGCTCTGGCACGTCGCTTCTGAAATGAGCGTCAGATCGACCTGCTTGAGTGTCGCCGAAACCTGGGATATGGCTGAACTTGGCAGCGGGGCGGCGGCGAGCGCGGTGAACTGCACGCCCGTGAGTGGAGCCACCGCGTTTTCGGACAGGTCGGGCAGGAGTACGAGAACGCCTTCGGAGGCGGGCAGACCACGGTATACGATCTGAATGGGCGTGTCCAATACGTCATCCACAAGCTGAGCCCTGAGCAACGGGCGACTCGCGTCGGGGGTCACACTGCCGAACTGTCCGTAGGCGATGTTGCCCCGATCGGGCGTATTGAAGGGCTGGGCCGGGGCGTCGGGTGAAAGAAACAGGTCTATAGTGAGCCTGGCATCAGGAACGGCGTTATAGACCGCGAGCTCGCTCGTGTTCTCGAGCACACCCACGGTGAGGGGCATACCGTTCGCGACCGAGACCGAGCCCTGCAAGCCAGCCGTGTAGGTCTTGTCCGCCCCAAGCTGCAACGTCATGGAAGCGAGGACAGACGTGGCGCTCCCTGGCGTCGTGAAGGAGAGCGCGTAGTTTCCCGGCGTCAGGTTCGGCACCACGATTCCTGTTCCATACGCGAGTGCTTCCTGAACGCGTTCGCCGTTCAGATAGACGTCGGCGCTCGCCACATTGACGCCCGCCTGAAAAATCTGCACCTGGGCTTTCGCCGGGTCGACTACATCCGGGCCGTCACTCTGCAAGCACCCCCCGAGTAGCACGACGAGCAGGGTGACCGCAAGGCCAAAGCGCAAGACGAAACGTTTCATATTCTCCTCCTAAACCCTCGAGCCAATCTAGCAGAAGCCAACCCGACACTGTGTGAAAACTTATGGGCTCGGGCCGGATTGCAGCGTGTGCTACCGTGCAGGGATGCCGCACCGTCTTCCCTTCCTCCGTGACCGCAGCACCTGGGCGCTCTACTCTGTCCTCGGGTTCTACAGCTTCGTCATGAATACCTTCGGGGCTTTTATGCCGTTTTTGCGCCTCGAGCTGGACCTCTCTTACACGCAAGTCAGTCAGCACTCGAGCCTCTTTGCTGTCGGTCTACTGCTTAGCAGCCTCGTTTCCGACAGGCTGGCCCACCGCTTTGGAGCCAAGGTGCTCATCTGGGGCGGGGCGAGCGGGATGGCGTTCGGGCTTGTCCTCGCGGTGAGCGCCCGGAGCCTCGCCTGGAGCCTGAGCAGCTTTTTTTTGATGGGCGCGTTCGGGGCGCTGGCGCTCATTCAGATTTCGTCGGTCCTCTCGGCCAAACATGGTCCTAACCGCACTCGGGCCATCTCCGAAGCCAACGTGATGGCAAGCTTCTGCGGCGTGCTGGCTCCCCTCTTTATCGGCGCTGCCGAGGTGCTGCGGCTCGGCTGGCGGGTTGGGGTCGGCCTCGCCCCCGTCTTTTTACTGCTGCTCCTGGTCATGTATAGCCGCGCCCAACTTCCTCTGCAAAAGGGAACGGAACCCTTCCACCGGGCTAGGCTCCCCGGGCACTACTGGCGGCACTGGGTAACCATAGTCCTCTGCGTGGCAGCCGAGTTCGGCGTGATGTTCTGGGCCGTGGACTTTCTAAGTAGCGGCCCCTTCAGTCCCGCGAGCGCGTCGCTGGCCCTCAGCGGTTTTTTAGGAATGATGCTGGTCGGACGCGTTCTTGGGACGCGTTTGGCGAACAGGCTCGAGCCCGTTCCCGTGGTGCTTGGGTCCCTGCTGTTGGCCTTTGCGAGCCTTGCTCTCTACTGGCTGGGCAGCCCCCCCTTACAGATCGTCGGTATTCTGCTCGCGGGTCTGGGTGTCGCCAATCTCTATCCCTATAATGCCGCACTGGCTCTTGGCACGGTTTCCGGAAACGTCGCCACCGCAAGCGCGCGAATCTCCTTCGGGGCGGGCGGCGCAATTCTGCTCTCGCCCATCATCCTCGGCGCGGTCGCCGACCTGAGCACGCTCAAGACAGCACAAGGGCTTCTTCTTGGACTGCTGCTCCTCGCAGCCGTCAACGTGCTGACCCTCATGCACACACGCAGCGGGGCCAACTCCGAGACGAATCCCGAGCCGACCATCGATCCGCTCGCTTGAACTGGGATCTATCCCTCATCATCGCCCCGCAGCAGGTTGCAGGTGAGTTCTAAAAGCCCTTCATAAGCTGTCCGATATCGCTCGGCCTCGAGCCTCACCTGCGCGAGTTCGGCCCGCAAATGCCTCACCTCGTGCGTTTCGACCCGCGTCCGTCGCGCAAAGAGCGTCGCAAGTACACCTGCCAAACTCAGTAGACCCGTAATCAGCGCCGCCACTACCCCTTCGTTCATACTGCCTCCATAACAAAAGTTATAAGCACGGGCAAGCCTGACGACGGATCGTCGATATGCTGCCCGATAGCCTCTTCTCGAGTGTGCATAGGCATTCTATAACATAAGTTATGTCCGCTATGTCTTTGGAACAGCCTTTGTTATAACTTGTGTGATAGACTTTTTTGGGGGAGGTGCGGCTTGGCGCAGACACCGCACGAAAATCTGGGTCTGATGCTTGCAGCGCGGCGTGTCGGACGCAAGGGCACACCCGAAGAGTTCAGCGGACAGGCTGTCGCCGACGCACTGGGCTTTTCTCAGGCTTACATCAGCAAGCTCGAGAACGGCAAACTCGAGCGCGCCCTCCGTCGCTGGCGCTCCGAGCGGGTCTGGGCGCTCCTCAAGGCCTACCGCCTGAGCGACGACGAAGCACGCGAAACCGCCGAGCAGTTCGGGCTCGATATCCCGCACAAACACGTGCAGAGCGCCCTC
>JBMDWS010000197.1:0-4389 GCA_048594695.1 Truepera sp.
CTTTATGCTGGTTCTGGGCGTTCTGCTCCTGCCTATAAGCGCCGCCGTATTTGGCGCGGCCCTCGGCGAGAGCGTCCCCTGGCTGCTCCTCGTGATCGCGCTCGGGACGCTGGGCTTCTCGCTGATCGCCACCTTCTACGCTGCCCTCACCGCTAACCTTCGCGCCCGAGAATCGCTCTTGCCCGTTCTTATCTTCCCCATTATCGTCCCGGTTATTCTAGCCTCAGTTCGCGCAAGCAGCGAAGTCATGCTCATGGGAAACCTCGCTGAGGGGCGCAGTTGGGTACAATTACTGGCAGGTTTCGATCTCGTCTATCTGGTCGTCTGTACCGCAATCTTTCCCTTTGTCGTGGAGGAGTAAGGAGCATCATGAGTCGCACCCATCCCGCACCAGCGCGTGCCCAACCCTTGTGGCTTAGGGGGCTGGGGTTTATCGCCCTCGTCGCCTTTCTTTATGGGGCCTATCTCGCTCTTGTCGGCTCGCCTGCCGACATCAATCAGGGCGACCTCATCCGCATCATGTACGCGCACGTCTCGGTCGCCTGGATCTCGTTCTTGGCAGTCATCCTGACAGCGGTCTCGGGCTGCCTCTACCTCTGGCGGGGCAAGCGTATTCACGATGTCTGGGCGGTCGCCAACGCCGAACTCGCTGCCATCTTTGCCGCCCTGACGCTTGTCGGCGGCATGACCTACAGCCGCCCGACCCTGAATACCTGGTGGACCTGGGACGCCAAGCTGACCCTGACCGCCCTCATGTTTGCGCTGCTGGTCGGCTACTTTATCGTGCGTGGCCTGGTCGAGGACCCGGAACGACGCGGGCGCGTGAGCGCGGTCGTGAGCCTCATCATCCTGGCGAGTCTGCCCTTCAACTATCTGGCTGCCGAGTGGTTTCGCACGCTGCACCCGGCCAAGAGCCTCGCCATCGACGGCAGCGGCGTCACGATGGACCCGACGATGGTGCGCGTGCTACTGGTCAACGTCGTAGCGGCAGCCCTGATCTACCTCTACTTCATGCTCGAGCGCATCCGGATTGGGCGGCTCGAGGCCCACATCAACGAGACCGCAGATAGCCGCACGACGAGTGACGGTGCGGGATCGGCGCAGGAGGTCATTCATGTTTGAGTCCTGGAGTCACTGGGCCTGGGTCGCACTGGCCTGGGCGCAACTCGTCGTCACCTACGGCGGCTACCTGTTCTACCTGAACCGGCGGGCCAAGCGTGCAGGTGAGGGACAGTGAAGCGCCTCTACTACAGCCTCGCGGGTGTCGCGCTCCTGTGCGTTGCGGGCTTTTTTATCTATCAGGCCATGGCGAGCAGCCTCGTGTACTTTATCGTGCCGAGCGAATACGCCGCCGCCCCCGACCGCTACGACGGGCGCATCCGTCTAGGCGGCATCGTAGAAGCGGGCAGTATCAAGTACAACAACGAGCGCCTCGAGCTTGGTTTCAAGGTGACGGACGGCGTCAAGGCCTACCCGGTCCGCTACAGCGGCGCGCCGCCAGAACTCTTCAAGGCCGATACCGGCGTGGTGGTCGTGGGTTCGTTCGATTCGGGCACGTTCGTCAGCAACGAGGTTCTGGTCAAGCATTCCTCCGAATATCGGCCCGCCGAAGGCAAACCCATCAACATCAGCGATCTGAAAGAAGCCCTCGAGTAGCGAAATGAGACACATATGTTTGAACTGAGCCTGGCCCATGCCGGGGGCGCGAGCGTCCTCCTGGCAATGGCTGTCGCTATTTACGCCATGATCGTCGGTATCGTCGGCGCGGTGCAGCGCGACGCCCGCCTGCAAACCTCGGCCCGCTACGCCTCGGTCGCTGTCTTTCTGGCCATGACGGCTGCCGTCCTGATCATGGAAACGGCCCTCCTGACCGACGACTTCAGCGTCAAATACGTCGCTGAGCACTCTATTACCACGACCCCGACCTGGGTCAAGGTGGCGACCATGTGGGCGGCGCTCGAGGGTTCCATCTTGCTTTGGGCCTGGCTGCTCTCGGGCTACGCGGCGCTACTGGCGCTCGTTGCCAAAAACACACCGCTGCGCCCCTGGACACTCGTTGTCATGAGCGCCGTGAGCGTCTTTTTTATCAGCGTCAACGCGGTCGTCGCCAATCCCTTTATCCAAATCGCCAACCCGCCGCTCGAGGGTCCCGGCCCCAATCCGCTCTTACAAAACCACTGGATGATGGCCATTCACCCCGTCCTTATGTACCTGGGCTTCGTGGGCCTCACCGTGCCGTTTGCTTACGCTATCGCCGCGCTCATCACCAAGCGCCCGGGCAGCGAGTGGATGACGCAGGCTCGCACCTGGACGCTCATCGGCTGGGGCTTTCTAGGTGTCGCCAAGATCGCCGGAGGTTGGTGGAGCTACGAGGTTCTGGGGTGGGGTGGCTACTGGGCCTGGGACCCCGTCGAGAATGTCTCGTTCCTGCCCTGGCTGACCGCCACTGCCTTTATCCACAGCGTGCAGGTGCAGGAGCGTCGCCGCATGCTCAAGACCTGGAACCTGCTGCTGATTATTCTCACCTTTGCCCTGACGATTCTGGGAACTTTTATTATCCGCTCGGGCATCATCTCCTCGGTTCACGCCTTCGGCGACGGTCCGGTCGGCCCTTATTTCCTGGGCTTTTTCATCGTGGTCGTCGCCTTTTCGTTCGGACTGCTGGCACTCAGGTGGGACCAGGTGCGCGACCGCGCCGACCTCGACTCGGTCGTCAGCCGCGAGGGCTCGTTTCTCATCGGCAACGTTCTCTTTCTAGCTATGACCTTCGCGGTCCTGCTCGGCACCCTGTTCCCCCTCATTGTTGAGGCTTTTACCGGTCAGAAGGTCACGGTCGGGCCACCTTTTTTCAACAAGCTCTCGTTCCCCATCTGGATGCTTATCCTCGCACTCATGGGAATCGGCCCGCTCCTGCCTTGGCGAAAGGCGCAGCATCAGTCGCTGGTGCGGAACCTCGCCTGGATGGTTGGGACTGCTGTCGTCGCAGGTGGGCTTGCCTACACACTAGGCGTCCACAAGTTCTACCCCCTCCTGACGGTTGCACTCGCGGCCTACAACGTCGCCAGCGTGGTGCTCCTGCTGAGCGGCTCGATCGTCCCTCGGATGCGCCTCAGCGGGCGGGGCTTCTTGCCTGTGCTCAGTCAGTACGCTTCGGAAAGCCGCCGCCGCTTCGGCTCGATCATCGTGCACTTGGCAATTATCGTGATCGCGCTCGGCATCGCGGGCTCGGGCGGTTACCGTGTCGACACGCAGCTCCGCATCGACCTCGGGAACAGCGCCATGTTCCAGGGCTATGAGCTGCGCGCCATCGACCGCTTCATGACCCAGACGCCGGGGCGCATCAGCGCGGGCGCGGTTATCGAAGTCTGGCAGGGCGAGCGGCAACTCGCGACGCTGCGCCCGACGGTCAACGTCTTTAGTGGCACCCAGACACAGCCTGTACCCACACCCGCCGTCTACTACGGCCTCTGGAGCGATGTATACCTGAATATCGCCGGAACGGTCAGCCCCGATCAGGATTTCGTGGTGCTGCGCGCGGTGCAAAGCCCGCTCATCTCCTGGATCTGGTTTGGTGCGCTCATTCTGGTTGTCGGAACCGTCTACGCGCTCCTGCCCCCCGCCAGGCCGCTCAGGGCTCCAGCAACGGCCCGTGGCGAGGACAAGGACGTGGCCGCCGTATGAGCGCGGGCCTCAGACGACTTCTCGCCGTCGTTGTGGTGATCGCCGCGATCGGGGCGCTGTTCGTCTACGGGATTCTGCGCGACCCGACGCGACGCGACAACATTCCCTCGGCGCTCATCGGCAGACCCGCGCCAGAATTTACGATGCCCCTTTTCGAGCGCTACCAGGGAGAGTACGGTCAAACGTTCGACGTCGCTAGAGAGCGCGGTCAACCGATGGTCGTCAATTTCTGGGCATCTTGGTGTGGACCCTGTCGCGACGAGATGCCCGTGCTGCAGTCCACCTGGGAAGAATATGGGGGTGAGGTTCTTTTCGTCGGCGTCGACACGCAGGAGACCGACAAGTCCTACGCGCCCTCACTGGCCCTTATGGACGAGTTCGGCCTGACCTATCCGAGCGGCAAGGACGAACGCAACCGCATCAACGTAGACTACGGGCTTTTTGGTGTACCCGAGACGTTCTTCATCCGCGCCGACGGCACCGTGAGCTTTCGTCACTCGGGACCGGTTACGCAGGAGATCATGGACGAGCAGATTAGCGTGCTGCTGGAGCCCTCGTGAAGCGCATCTTCGTGCAGCTGCTCGTGGCTCTTCTGAGTCTGGTTGGTACCGCTTCTGCGCAGCAGGTGCAGCTCGAGCGCGAAGTCTTCGAGATCGCCGCTGAACTGCGCTGCCCCGTCTGCCGCGCCGAATCTGCCGCCGACTCGAG
>JBMDWS010000198.1:0-3397 GCA_048594695.1 Truepera sp.
ACCTTTGCCGAGAAAGCGGTGCCGGGCTTTCGGGCTGATGAACTGACCTTCTGGGATATGTAGGCTGTTCGCCGCGCACATGGACCATGATCTCTCGACCATGACTTACCTCAAACGATGACCGACGTTAGCCTCCACGACCTCGAGACCTTTCTCTCCGACCTCCTGCTCGCTGAGCCCTTCACGGACGATCAGAACGGTATCTACCGCGTCTCGTCGCGTGCCATAACGCGGTTGGGGCTGGCGCTCGAGCCGCCCCCAGACGCGGCCTATTGGGCCGAGCGGGACGCCCTCGACGCGCTCTTTTTGCACCGTCCCTGGAAGCTCGGCGCGTTGCCGGGGCCTGTGGGTGTCCTTGCCTATCACTACGCCTTCGATGAGCGTTTGACGACCGGTTATAACCCGTACCTGGCGGACGTGCTGGGTATGGCGGGGCTCGAGGTCCTGGGGGACAAGGAGGGCCGCCCGCTGGGCATGATCGGCGACGTAGCACCTGTACCGTTCAAGACGTTCATGGACCGCGTCACGCGGGAGTTCGGGGGGCTCGAGGCCGTCCACAATCAGACCCCGCGTGAGGTGTCCCGCGCCTGCGTCGTGGGGGCGATGCGTCCGGCGCTCGTTTTCGAGGCTGCCGCACGGGGCGCGCAGGTCTATCTGACAGGCGAATACCGCAAATCTGCGGCGCAGGCGGTCGCCGAAACAGGCATGAGCGTGCTCGTCATCGGGCACGAGCGGAGCGAGCACTGGGGACTCGCTAAACTTGCCGGACTGCTTACGGCCCGCTTTCCGGGTCTCGAGACGATCCTGCTAGCTTCTTAAGGTGCCTTCGTGGTGGAATCCCGCATGACGAGGTGCGTCGCCAGTGTCACGGGACCGACCTCCTTTCCCTGTAGCCGCGCGAAGAGGCTACGCGCCGCGTGTTGCCCTTTTTCCGTGTGCGGCTGGTGGACGGTGGTCAGGCTGGGGGTGCCCCGAAACGGCAGGGAGTCGTCGTAGCCGATAACCGAAAGCTCTTCCGGCACACGGATGTGCTGCGCTTTCGCGTGGTCGAGGACGCCGAGCGCGAGTTGGTCGCTCATCGCTAGAATTGCCGTCGGGCGGGGCATTTGTGCCAGTAGGGCAGCTGCCCCTCTGGCACCCTCGGCCTGGCTATTCTCCAGGGATTCGTAGACAGGGACATCGTGCCAGTCGATCCCTGCGCTTTCGATAGCACCCCTGTAGCCCTTGAGGCGCTCCCGCGTCGGACGGTATGCGGCCTGCGCCTGGCGCGCCTCTGGGACAAGTTCGCCCTTGGCAGCGGGGTCGAGCTCGAGCGATAGAACACCCACGTGACGATGACCGAGCGCCAGCAGATGCTGCGCGGCGCTCTCAGCTCCGCCCTCGTCATCGATTTCGACTACGGGCAACCCGGCGACCCCGGTGTTGTCGACCAGGACGCTCGGCAGATTCCGCGTCAGGACCTCGGCGAAAAGCGTGTCGTTTTCGGCGAATGAATGGACGATAAAGCCGTCGACATTGGCCCGGGCGACCGGGCTCACGCTCTTACTGAGCGAGTACGTGCCGATAAGCAGCAGGCTTAGCCCGCGTCCCTCGAGTTCGCGTGTGACTCCCTGGAGGAAGAGCGCCTCGGCGGGGTCCGTAAAGGCGTAAGAGAGCCTGTCTGGGTAGACGAGTCCGACGACGCCCGTTTCTCCCCGTCTGAGGCCCCGCGCTGCCGGGTTGGGGCCGCTGTAACCGAGGCGTTTGGCGGTCTCGAGAACCTTGTCGCGCAGGGCGGGGGAGAGCTGCGACGGGCGGTTGTAGGCGTTCGAGACTGTCGAGACCGCGACGCCGAGTTCGCGGGCGATGTCCTTGAAGGTGACGCGCTGTTTGTCATCTCTCGCCTTGACAGTCATAGAGGGCATGCTACACTATCTGAAACGATTTTGATGAAACGTTTCAGATAGTGTCTGAACGATTATCGAACACAAGGAGGCTCGAGATGCACACCCGCAAACTTGGCAAAACAGGAATGAACGTTTCAGAGATCGGCTTCGGCACCTGGGGGATCGGTGGCGGCTGGGGCGAACGCGACGACGCGCGGGCGCTCGAGGCGCTCGAACACGCGCTCGAGCTGGATCTCAACTTTATCGACACGGCGCTTGCCTATGGCGAGGGTCACTCGGAAAAGCTCGTCGGCGAAGTCGTGAGAAAGAGTGGCAAAGAGGTCTACATCGCCTCCAAGGTGCCGCCCAAAAACCGCGTCTGGCCCGCCCAGAAGGGCTCGAGCTTGCAGGACACGTTCCCCAAGGACTATGTCCTCGAGTGCACCGAGCGCTCGCTTGAAAACCTCGGCGTGGACACCCTCGACGTGCAGCAGTTTCACGTCTGGGACGATGCTTGGGCCGCTGAAGACGAATGGCACGACACCGTCCAGACGCTGAAAGATCAGGGCCTAGTTCGGGCGTTTGGCATCTCGATCAACGATCACCAGCCCGACAACGTACTTGCGGCGCTCGAGACGGGTCTAGTAGACACCGTGCAGGTCATCTACAACATTTTCGATCAGACACCCGAGGCGAACCTCTTCCCGGCCTGCGAGCGCCTTGGCGTCGGCGTCATCGTGCGGGTTCCGCTCGATGAGGGTGGTCTGACCGGCTCCATCACGCCGGACACGGTTTTCGAAGCGGGCGACTGGCGCGCCGAGACCTACTTCGCCGGTGACCGCAAACGCCAGACCTATGAGCGGGCCAAAGCGCTCGAGTTTTTGCTGCATGATGGCGTCGAAACCCTCGCCGAGGCGGCGCTGCGCTTTACCCTCTCGCACCCGGCTGTTTCGACGGTGATTCCGGGGATGCGGTCGGTGGGGCGGGTCGACGCGAACCTAGCCCTGGCCGATGGGCGCGGGCTGCCGACGGAAGACCTGGAGAAACTCAAAGATCATGCCTGGCCCCGAAACTTTTACCAGCCGGACAAGTAAACCCCTTGGGCCGCCCCACGGTTCAGGCGATCCCGAACGGAGGTCGACGATGCCCTTTCAACCCCAACTCGCTGCACAGAACGAATTTCGCGCCCTCACCCGCCGGGGCGGGCTCGAGCTGCTCGTCAACCGCCTCCTCGGTCGCCGGACCGGGTTACCCACCTTCGAAAGCGAGCGGCGCAGGCTCTGTACCCCGGCCCTCGGGGGCCGCACCCTGCAAGATATTTGCCTGAACCGGGTCGTTGGCAGCGTCGGGCGCAGCCACGACTACACCCCAACCTTTCTGCCCCGGCAGAGCAGTGACGAGGCGCGTTGGGTGCGGGTGCGTCTCGCCGCCGAAACCGAGGGTCTGCCGCCGATCGAGGTCTATCAGCTCGGGGAGGACTATTTCGTCCTCGACGGGCACCACCGGGTATCGGTTTCCAAACGGCTCGGAGC
>JBMDWS010000199.1:0-7149 GCA_048594695.1 Truepera sp.
GGGTGAGGACGGTAAGGCTGAGGGCTTTGAGGGGCTGGTTCTTCATGATGGTGTTTCCTTTGCTGGTGGTGAGAGGGTGGAGGGAGGCGGACGGGTCGGTTTCAGGGTTCATCGTGGTTCCTTTCAGGAGAGGGGCTCGAGAGGTTTCTGCGGGTGCTGGCCGACCCAGACGGACGGCGAACTGATTTGGCTCGGGGCGAGCCGTGGGGGGCTCGGGCGTTTACACATGCGGTGAGTCTCTGCTTCGCGGCGAAGCTTTTGGAGCTTGTTCCGGTGCATGACGATGAGCAGGTCTAAGGTGTGCATTCTTTCCCCTTGTTTGTCTCGCGTGCCTGTCTGGCTTGCTTGAACTAAGAATGCCAAAGCCACCGTGACGCTTCCGTTGCACTTGTGCCAAGTTTCACGAAAGATAGGTTTCTATGCTTCGGAAGCGGATTATCGGTACGATGAGAGGCACTATGACGACAGCTCAAGTCGCCTCAGCGCTGCGCCTTTTCGGGACCCCAATCTTTTCTCAAAACGGTAAAGAGTTAGTTCTGCCTGTCGACAAGCGCCATCAACTGCTGGCCTATCTGGCTTATAGGGGTACATGGGTGAGCCGCGAGAGTCTCGCTGACATGTTCTGGACCGGTCCGACCGACACAGTCAGGGGCAACCTACGTAGCCTTTTAGGAAGAACGAATGAACTCACCTGGCTCACCGGACTTGAGGTTGAGCGCGCTCGCGTCCGCTGGCCCATTCCGACGGACGTGGCGGCTTTCCAACGAGCGCTTGCCGCTGAGCACATCGACGACGCGCTAGAGGTGTATTCGGGACCGCTGCTCGAGAACTTTGAGGGCTACGACGACAGCGACTTCGCCACCTGGCTTGAGGTCGAGCGCGAACTCATCCACGGAGTATGGCGTAAGGCGCTAATCGCACGGGTGGAGGAACATGTCAAGAACGGAAACTACGCGCTGGCAACTTCTCTGCTCCCTGCCCTCTTGCGGCATGACCCTTTCGACGAAGAAGGCATGCAACTTTATCTGCGTTACGCCTCCAAGGGTGGGCAAGAGCGGCAAGCACTGAGCACGTACGGAACGTTCGCCGTGCGCCTAGAGCGCGAGCTAGGTGTCAAGCCTAGCTCGGCAACGCTCGAACTTATCGAGCGGCTCGAGCGGTCTTTGGCGTCCAAAAAATCTGGACGGCAACTACTCGGTGATCAGCGAACAAGAAAGCTAGACATGCCCACGCCAGCCTTACCGACCAACCCGACGGTGTTCGTGGGTCGCGACGTGGAACTCGCTGAGATTGCCAACACGCTAGGTCACGCCGAGCGTCGCCTCCTAACGCTTCTAGGGCCAGGAGGTGCGGGCAAGACGCGCCTCGCCCTCCAAGCGGCGAACGAACTACAGCAGACTTACGAGGACGGCGTGGCTTTTGTCGCCCTCGAGTCCGTCACCGATCCCGACACTCTGATGTTCCGCGTCGCTGACACCTTAGGCGTTAGCCTGAGCACCCAAAATGAGCCGCTAAGTCAGATCAAAGAGGCTGTGGGGGACCGGCAGCTACTCCTCGTGCTGGATAACTTCGAGCACCTCACGGACGCCGCAGAGCAGCTCCCTGTCCTCCTTGCGGCGTGTCCCCGCTTCAAGCTTCTCGTCACTTCCCGGGAACGCCTCCGGCTCGATGAGGAGCACACCCTGCTCCTCGGCGGCCTCGCGCTGCCTCAAGGGAAAGAAAGCCTACCCGAGGCCGAAACCTTCGACAGCATCCACCTCTTCGTAGAGCGGGCCAAGCGGGTCAGCTCGAGCTTCATTCTGAATGAGTACGACCTTCCCCACGTGTTGCAGATTTGTCGCCTAGTTGAAGGTTTGCCGCTCGGTATCGAACTCGCCGCCGCCTGGATCCGGGCGCTCCCCTGTGCCGAGATCGCCAGCGAGATCGCCGCCAACCTGGACTTTCTCGAGTCGATTTCCAGGAACGCTAACGAAAGGCAACGCAGCATCCGGGCGACACTTACCTACTCGTGGTCATTGCTGAGCGACCGTGAGAGGGAGGTACTGGCAAACCTCTCCGTTTTCCATGGCGGCTTTACTAGAGAGGCCGCCGCCTTCGTCGCGAACGCCAACCTCGTTTTGCTCAGCGCCCTTCTGGACAAGTCGCTCCTTCGCTTACAGAGTGGGCGCTACAGCTTTCATCCTTTGGTTCAGACATTCGCCAGCGAGAAGCTGGTGCAGGCGCGACATGAATATGAAGCCCGTCACGCGGCCTACTTCATGACGCGAGCGCAGCAGCCGCCATCGGATATGGCTTGGGTGTTCGTCAAAACCGAATTGGCGAACCTCAGCGCCGCCGCACGATGGTCAGCTCGAAACAGGGCCACCCGAGATGTCAAACTGGCAGCCCCACTACTCCTCAGTTTCTTCGAAATGAGTGGGCGGTACTTGGACGGCGCGACACTATTCCGAGAACTTCTCGATCTGGTGAATGAGGACGCCGACGACGGTTGCTACGGCACGCTGCTGGTCTGCCACGGCAAACTGCTCTACCGCCTGGGCGATACGGAAGGGGCTGAGCGGCTGGCTCGACGGGGGCTAGAGGGGTTGCGCCTGATCGATGATAGTTGGGGCATGGTCACTAGCCTCAACATGCTGGGCAACCTGGCTAAGATGCGGACCCGCACCTCAGAAGCTTTGGGCTATTACCGTGAGGCGCTCGGGATAGCAGAGCGAGATGGCCCCGCCCGTACTATAGGCGGAATAATGGTCAACATCGGCACTGTCGAGGTCCTACTAGGCGACCTCGAGGCCGCTAGGCAGCACTACGAGCAAGGTCTCGCTCTTGACAGGCAGGAGAACAACCTTTGGGCGGTGTGTATCGACCTGCTCAACCTCGGGAACCTTCTTTACAATATGGATGAACTTGGGGCGGCAGACGAGTATCTGCGCGAAGGCGTAGATATAGCCGAGAAGACAGGTGCGGCTCAGGTGCTGCCGGTATTGCAGATCAACCTAGGAGCTGTAGCCTTCAAGCGGGAACGCTATGACGACGCCCAAGCTCATTATCAGAAGACGCTAGAGCTGGCCCGTGAAAGCGGCGCGAAAGCGAACGAGGCGGGAGCCTTAGTGGCCTTAGGCAGGCTGCACCTCATCCGAAGCGACAGAGATGCGGCGTGGCGTGATCTCTTGGAGGGTCTGAAGTTGGCTGAGGAGGTAGAGGACACCTCGGAAGTCATCGGGGCGCTCGTCGGGCTCGCTGCACTCCGTGCAGAGTTAGACCCTTTCGGGGCGCTGACCATACTGAATGTGGCTGCACGGCAGGAGGAGGCGATGCCGGATACGAAGATCTGGGCGAAGACACTGCTGGAGGAACAGAGCGCTGTCGCCCCGGCCGAGGTTCGAGAACAAGCAGAAAGCAAAGGTAGAGCACTCTCCCTAGAGGGGGCGGTGGCGCTCGTTTTAGAAGGGCGTTAGGGACTCATGATTCCGAAGCTGTTGCCCTAGTCCCAGCACTATGGTTGTGCTACGACACCAAACCACACCGTCCGACAATTAGCTTTAGCGGACGCTTCCTCTAGGATGTCGCGCTATTAAATTGAGCCTTGAGTATCTACACTTCAGCCAGTCCACGGTTACCCCAGCTTCTAGAGTGTGGTTGCCTCAAGAGCTTGGGTAATTCTCATCTTTGGCTTTAGAAGCAAAAAAGTAAAAACCTCATGACGGGCGGTCCTGACGGACTTTATACTCGTTGAAAAGCACTTTCCCACGCCTGCACGGGGGCAGCGTGAAATCCGCTGCTTTTGTTGGAGTTTTGCTGGCACATCCTGCTCGGCTGTCGTCACTTTTGTCTCTTCTTGGAGCTTCCGTGTTAGCCATATGTTCTCGACTCATCCTCCTGCTGATCCTTATCGGCCTTGCCGCTTGCAGCAACCCTACCTCCGATACACCTAACACACCCAATCCTCCCGCCGATACGCAACTTACGGCCTTAGTCGTTGGTGAGGCCGATAGCCCCTTCCTTGACGTCCTGACCGAGCGTACCCGCATGGTGCAAGACGACGGCAGCCAGAAGGTCGCCGATCACGACCTCATCATCTTCGACGGTGATACGCACACACCTGTGGCGCTTGCCGAGCACCCCAGGCTTGCTGAGGCTGTGGATACGGGCGTTTGGGTGCTGGTGGCTGACGCAAGCGAAGCGCACAAACGAGAAGGCACCCTACCTCACGTGGGCTTTGCCACCCAAGCCGACACCGACGCCTACCTCTTCCGCAGCGTACCCAACGACATGCCTGTCTTCGACATCCTGGAGCTGCCGCCGCTCGCCGCGAACGAAGCACAAGACGCGGCGCTCAGCGACGAGCTCAAGGCCGAGATGAAAGAGCGCCAGTACCGTAAGTTCGTGGAGCATGTCATTACTAAAATCGGGGGCGAGACCACTACGCAGCAGGCGGGTGGCTGCGCCTCGCCGCTCAATATCCAGGCGGGCATTATCTACGCCACTTGGTGCTACGGTTCGCCCAACGATTGGGACATTAGTTCCGTTTCCTTTAACGGGGACGTGCTCGTCACGGCGGGCGATACCATCACGGGAAATACCGTCGATCCTCAGGCGGGCCAGAACGACGGCAACTTCATCTTCACGCTGCTGCTGGACAACGGGGACGTCGTCACAGGCAATTCACAAACGCTGCATGTCGCGGTCAACGGCCAGATGACGCCCACGACCAGCAACTGGCCTGCCGGCATCTTCAACGATTACAACGGCTTGCCCTATTTCATAGGCCAATGGGTGATGCTCGAAGAGCCTTTTCTTGACATGACCGGTTACCTCCAGACCAAACTCGAGCTTGAGATGGGACCGGACGACAGCTCGGCGGGCGTGCTCCAGCCCGCAGCTATCTTCGCGCCGCAGACACCCAACAACGCGCAGACGGACACCTACAGCTCGAGTACGTCCTTCAGTATCGGGGCAACCTTAAACGCAGGGGCTGTGCCGACCGGTCCGACGGGCGGAGGCGTCATCAGCGCGACGTATATGACGACGAGCACTAATACCCAGAGTAACGTCGTCAACGACTGGACCTGGACGGCTGGTCTGGCGGGCGACAACAACTACGACTGGGAATTCTCGTCACAAAACCCGCCAGTGGGACCCAGCGCGCTCAATGCGACTTGGGACGACGGCTGGATTGATCAGCAGGTGGTCAACGGGAAGTTGAACCAGCTTAATCAGAGCTTGATGCAGTACAGCGCCGAGGCGGTCTGGACGACAGAAGCCCTCTCCAGCGACACGGTGCAGTTCGATTACGGCTCGACCCAGCACGTCGTTCTGCTTTACTCCCTCGGTGAAGAGGCACGTTTTGCTGACGAGGACACCCTCCCGGTGTCCGGGACCGCCTCGATCGACCTCAGCGTCGTCAATCCGGTGACCCTGGTCCAGGAATCGCTCACCTTTACGGACTCAGCCGGGAACCTCATCAGCCAAGACAACCCTGTTTCGGCAGGCGAGACCGTCACCGCCACGGTCAATCTGTCGGGCGCAGCACCCTTTTCTTACACCATCACCAGCACCGCCACTTCAACGAATAACAACGCCGTCGTTACCGAATCCCCAGTACGCATCGCCAAAGGCGACAGCTCAAAGACCTTCACCCTCGAAACGAACGCAAACGGCCTAGAAACTGGTAAGACGGTCGCCGTCGATGTGTTCTTGGGCAGCTTCGGCAGCAGCGCCGCCCAACAGCTGTGGATTACCAACTAGCTGAACGCTTCTGAAAGGAGACCCTCTTGATCGCCAACTTCATTGCCGCCGCCTTATCGAACTTCACCCTCACCTTCCTCGTCATCGGCCTCATCGCCGCTGCCATCTCGCTAGCGCGCAAACCTAAGCCGCTTAGTTCAGCCGTGGTCGTCGAGGAGGTATTCGCCTACTTCCTGCTCTTCTCCATCGGCCTCTCAAACATCTACAACTTCGTGCTCCATGTCTTCTTCGGCGAGATGACAGCTGGCTTTATCGGCTGGGCGCAAAGTCCCTTCCAGGCCGAGGTAGGCTTTGCCAGTCTGGGCTTCGGCATTGTGGGTCTATTGGCGTTTCGGGGTAGTTATGGCCTGCGCCTCGGCGCGGTGGTTGCACCTTCACTCTTTCTACTCGGTGCGGCTGGAGGCCACATCTACCAGATGGTCACGCAAAACAACTTCGCGCCGGGTAATGCGGGTGCCATCTTCTTTACCGACATCCTTATCCCGCTCTTCGGCTTCGTCATGCTTGGGTTAGAACGGCGGAGCACAGAGAGCGGACGGGCTGGCGTGCGGCGGACTCCCGCTAGACCTTAGAGAGAACCATCTCGCTGTCTAACGAGGCGCGCTCATCGCGAGCGCGCCTCGAATGGTTTGGCCTCAGTCCAAATATACGCCAGACCTCTTTTCTGACCCACCCTGGGTTCTGAGACCGGAACAGAAACGCTAGATAGAAAAGACTAGCTGACAAAACATATTTTGTCGGGGGGGCACTAGGCGTCATTAGCGGCTGTTTGCCTGATGCGCGAGAGGCAGCTTTCATAACGACCTGCGCCCGAAACTCTATACTCGCGTCACAGTACAAAACGCGTCTGCATGAGAGCAGCGCGAAACCCGTTGCTTGGAGTTCTACTGATAAATTCTGGTTGGCCGTCGTCATTTTCGCCTCTGCTTGGAGACCTGATGTTAACCGTGCGCCTGCGACTCATCCTCCTGCTGACCTTACTTGGCCTCGCTGCCTGTGGCGACTCCACCTCAAACAACCCCGATCCGCACGCTTCACTGGACCTCACCGCGCTGGTCGTCGGCGAGGCCGGTAGTCCCTTTCTCGACGTCCTCTCAGAACGAGCCATTATGGTGCGGGACGACGGTAACCAGAAGGTTACAGACTATGATCTCGTCGTTTTTGATGGTGACACCTATACACCTACGGCTCTCGCCGAGCATCCCAGGCTCGCTGAAGCGATGAAAGAGGGTGTATGGGTGCTGATAGCCGACGCCAGCGAGGCGCACAAGCGAGTAGGGCTCGAGCCCCTCTTGGGCCTTAAGACCCCGGGTGACACAGATGGCTACCTCTTCCACGGCGTCCCTGGAACCGCGCCTGTTTTCAACGTCGTTGAACTTTCGGCCATGCAAGAACTTGTAGAGA
>JBMDWS010000002.1:0-3306 GCA_048594695.1 Truepera sp.
AACCCAGAGCACGCAGGCAGCAACATCCAGCGATCCAACCGGCACGAAGTAAAGCTTTTTTCGATGCAGCAAGGGTTTTGGACCCTTGCTGCGTCGTTCAGAAATCCAGGTCGGCCTATGCAAGCAAAATTCATGAACCTCGTTTACCGCCTCCGCGCCACCTACTGGTTTTTGCCGAGCCTTATGTCCATCGCTGCAGTGCTCCTGGCGTTCGGGGCGATTGGCCTAGATCGGTCGCTGTCGCTCGAGGTTTTTCGTCGGCTCGGCTTCGACTATTTCAACGAACCGTCAGGCGCGAGTGCCATGGTTTCGCCCCTTGCCTCTTCGATGATCACCGTTGCCGGGACGACGTTTTCGATCACCCTGGCGGTCCTGTCGCTCACCTCGTCGCAGTTCGGCCCGAGGCTCCTGAACAACTTCATGCGCGATACGGGCAATCAGGTTGTCCTCGGCACCTTCGTCTCGACCTACCTCTACTGCCTCTTCGTACTTCGGGCTATCCGCGAAGGCGGGTCCCAAAGTAACGAAGCCTTTATCCCGCACCTCGCTGTTTTGCTCTCGCTCTTTTTTGCCGTGGCCAGCCTGGGTGTCTTCATCTATTTTATTCACCACACAGCCGAGTCGATCCAGGCCTCGAGCATCATAAGCCGGATTGCGGGCGAGCTCGAGGGCATGATCCTCAAGCTCTACCCTGAAAGGGAGGAGGCAACGCCTCGTCCTCCCTTAAGCCCAGCAATCTTCAACCCGGAGCGCGCCGAGGTTCTCACGCTGACTCCCCAAACGAGTGCCTACGTCCAGAGCGTTCAGGAAGAGGAGCTACTGGCCTTTGCGACCCACCACGGCGTGACGCTAAAGAGTCTCCATGTGCCCGGCACCGTTCTCTTGACCGGACAGCCCGCCCTGCTTCTCTGGCCAGCGGGTGGGCTTGGCGAAAAGGCTTCGGAAAAAGTCGCGAGCTTTTTTGAGCTAGGGCCACGCCGCACACCGGAGCGCGACCTCGACTTCCTCTTCGATCAGCTTTCGGAAATGGGTCTGCGCGCCCTCTCTCCCGGAGTCAACGACCCCGTGACGGCGGTGCGCTGTATCGACCGCATTGCTCAGGGCTTCAACCTGCTAGCCACTCGAGCCGAGCCTGAAACAGAACGCTATGACGACAAGGGGACGTTGCGGTTACTGCTACCCAGGCTCGAGCTGGGCCAGCTTGTAGGCGAAACGCTCGGTGAGATGCGTCGCTTTAGTCAGGACAGCGTCCTCGTTTCACAGCACCTGCTGAGGACCATCGGTACCCTTCTGACCCATACCCGCCATGAAGGGCTCGAGCAGGCGCTCAGGCGTGAAGCCGACCTCATCCTCAAAGGGGCAGAAAAACACCTTCTTGCAGAGGACGCTGTGCAACTGCGAACGCTTTACGATCAGGCCATCCCTGACCGAGTACGCACTAAAACGAGCTAGCGAAGAGCGCCGGGCGGCACCACGGCGTGAACCCCGCAGACGCCGTTAACCACTTGCGTCACGCGCAGATCGACGACGACGCTGGCGAGCGCGAGCGCTTCCTTGCGGCTCAGCCCAAAAAGTTCACCCATCAGCGTGAGCATGTCCCCGAGTGCCTGGTGCATGGCCGCGTCAAGCGTTTCACCGAACCCAAAGCTGAGCCAGCCCGTTCCCGTTTTGGCCCTCGGCACCGTGAGCGTGCGCTCTATCAGCCCGAAGGTCAGGTCGACACGGTCCACCGGGCATTCGATGGCGGTCCCGCTGACCTCGCCGTCGCCCTGCGCCGCGTGACCGTCGCCGACTGAGAAAAGAGCGCCCGCGACCGGAATCGGCAGATACAGCGTCGTTCCGGTCGTCAGTTCCTTGCAGTCGAGGTTGCCGCCCCAGACCCTCGGCGGCGCCGTCGGATGGACGCCCGGCGTTGCGGGTGGCATGCCCATCACACCCATAAACGGTCTGAGCGCCACGCGGTGCCCCGTGGTGCTGGTTCCGATCATCGCCTCAGCGTCGAGCGCCCAGTCGAGCCGAACCGTCGCCTCCTCGAGCACACCCAGCGCACGGTTGAGCGTTTCGGGAAAGCGGCCCCCGGCGAAGTTGAAGCCAAATGCACCCGGCACGATGTCACCGATCTGCACCTCGAGCGTCATACCCGGTTCGGCTCCCTGCACTTCGACAGGGCCGACGAGCGCGTGACCATTGTCGCCGGGGATGTCGGAACGCGGTTGGAAATACGCCCGCGTACCATCGGCAGCGAACGGCCCCAGCCCCCACCCCGCATCGAGCGTCCTGTACCGCACGGTATCGCCGGGATCTATCCTGAGGACGGACGGCAAGCCCGGAGAAAAGTGTCCATGAAGCGTCCGGCTTTCCGGTTCCAGCATGTGGTGCGCCATAAGATCCTCTCCCTAGCCGCGCAGCGCCAAAGCCACGAGTTTGGTGAGCACGCTCGGGGGTGTCCGCAAGAGCTGTCCGGACTGGGGCTTCCGCGCTGCCCCCTCGAGCCTGCCAAACATCTTGTCGAAGATCGCCTCGGGCATGTTGAGAGCGGGCGTCAGGCGCACGGTGCGGCTCGAGTTGAGCGTGTAGCAGGCGTGAATCCCGTGCTGGTGCAGCGACCGGAGACCCAGGGCACTGCCCAGCTGCGCCACGAGTTCGGGGGCGAGGCCGAAGCTCGGCAGCACCGGGCGGAGCTGCAGGGCGAAGAGCATCCCGGCCCCGCGCACCTCTTCGAAAAAGTTCGGGTAGCGTGCAGCCAGGCCGCGCAGGCGCTGTAAGCCTCGCTCACCCAGATCTCGCGCACGCGCCGTTAGACCCTCATCCTCGATGATCTCGAGCGACTTGAGCCCTACCGCCATCGCCAACGAACCACCACCGAAGGTGGTCGAGTGGCGTTTGCTCGAGAGCCCTCCCAGCATGGTTTTGACCAGTGACCGCCGGGCGATGGTCGCGCCGATCGGGACGATGCCGCCGCCCAGAGGCTTGGCGAGCGTGATGATGTCGGGCTCGAGCCCCAACCCCAGAGAGGCAAACGCGTAGCCGCAGCGCCCGAGGCCGCTCTGGATTTCGTCGGCGACGATCAGAAATCCGTGGCGCTGCGCGAGGTCGGCGATGGCGAGCAAAAACTCGGGCGGCGGCACGATGACTCCGCCCTCCCCCTGAATAGGCTCGACGAAAACAGCCGCCACCTCGTGCTTGTCGAGCGCGTCCGAAAGTGCTTGCGCGTCTCCGTAAGGCAGCGTCAGCACGTCGCCGAGGAGCGGCCGGAAGAGGTCCTGATACTCCTCGTTGGGGGTGAGCGACAGCGCCCCGAAGGTC
>JBMDWS010000020.1:0-4420 GCA_048594695.1 Truepera sp.
ACTGTAAAGGAAGCTTTTGAAACGATGGACTACGGCCCCGCACCTGAAAGTGCTGACGCCGCGCTGACGTGGCTCTCGCAGCGCAAAAACCGTTTCGACCTGTTTATCGGCGGCAAATTCGTCCGCGCCAAGTCGGGTGAGCGTTTCGACACGGTAAACCCGGCGACCAAGGAGGTTCTGGCAAGCGTTGCGCAGGCAGGAGAGAAGGACGTGGATGCTGCAGTCGCCGCCGCCCGCAAGGCGTACCCGGCGTGGTCGGCGCTCTCTGGACACGCCCGCGCACGCTATCTCTACGCCCTCGCCCGTCAACTGCAAAAGCACGCCCGGCTCTTCGCGGTGCTGGAAACCCTCGACAACGGCAAGCCCATCCGCGAAACCCGCGACATCGATATCCCCCTGGCGACCCGGCACTTTTATCACCACGCGGGTTGGGCGCAGCTGCGGGACACGGAACTTGCCGGTTACGAAAGTGTGGGCGTCTGCGGGCAGGTCATCCCCTGGAACTTTCCCCTGCTGATGCTCGCCTGGAAGGTCGCGCCCGCTTTGGCCATGGGTAACACCGTGGTGCTCAAACCCGCCGAGTTTACGCCGCTCACGGCACTGCTCTTTGCCGAGGTCGCGCAGGAAGTCGGGTTGCCGGCGGGCGTACTGAATATCCTGACGGGCGATGGTCGCACGGGTGAGGCGCTGGTGGCGCACGACGGGGTGGACAAACTCGCCTTCACTGGCTCGACAGAGGTCGGCAAGCTCATTCGCGAGGCAAGCGCGGGCAGCGGCAAGAAGCTCTCTCTCGAGCTCGGAGGCAAATCACCTTTTATCGTGTTCGACGACGCCGACCTAGACAGTGTGGTCGAGGGCGTAGTGGACGCCATCTGGTTCAACGGCGGGCAGGTCTGCTGCGCGGGCTCCCGCCTGCTCGTGCAGGAGGGCGTCGCCGAGAGGCTGGTCGGCAAGCTGCGCGCCCGGATGGAAACCCTCCGGGTCGGCGATCCGCTCGACAAGTCCGTGGACATGGGGGCGATCGTCGCGGAGGTGCAGCTCGCCAAAATCACGCAGCTCGTCGAGAGGGGAAGGCTCGAGGGCGCAACCTGTTACCAACCCTCGTGGAGCGTGCCGGAAAGCGGGTTCTTCTTTCCGCCGACCCTCTTCATGAACGCCGACCCCGCTATGGAGATCGCGCAGGTCGAGATCTTCGGCCCGGTTCTGGTCGGGCAGACCTTTCGCACGCCCGCTGAAGCCGTGGAGCTTGCCAACAACACCCGCTACGGCCTTGCGGCGTCGGTTTGGACGGAAAATGTCAACCTCGCGCTCGACCTCGCTCCGAAAATCAAGGCGGGCGTGGTCTGGGTCAATTCGACCAATCAGTTCGACGCGGCGGCAGGGTTTGGTGGCTACCGCGAGAGCGGCTTCGGGCGTGAAGGGGGCCGGGAAGGACTGTACGAGTACCTCAAACCTGCGTGGGAAAAGAGCCTTCCGGTCTACAGTGCAGCGGATCTCGAGCCCCAAATTCCACCGGAGAACGCCGATGCCGTTCCGGCAGATGGCGACCTCCCGGGGATAGACCGTACGCCCAAGCTCTACATTGGTGGCAAACAGGCCCGCCCGGACTCGGGCTACAGCGTCCGCGTCTATGACGCAAAGGGGCGGCTTGCAGGCGAGGTCGGCGAGGGCAACCGCAAGGATATTCGCAACGCCGTCGAGGCGGCGCGCAAGGCGACGGGCTGGACAAAAGCGACAGCGCACAACCGTGCTCAGGTGCTGTACTATCTGGCAGAAAACCTCGCGGCGCGGGCACCTGAATTCGAAGCGCGGCTCGTTCAGCTCACGGGCGTTACCCGCAAGAAAGCCGAGATCGAGGTCGCCGCGTCTACCGAGCGCCTCTTCTACTACGCGGCTTACGCCGACAAGTACGACGGCGCGGTTCACGGCGTGCCCGCCCGCAGTGTCACGCTGGCCATGAACGAGGCGCTAGGCATCATGGGTGTCGTCGCGCCGGACGAACTGCCCCTGCTTGGCTTCGTGTCGTTGGTGGCTCCCGCTATCGCCATGGGTAACCGCGTGATCGCGCTGCCGAGCGAGCGCTACCCGCTCATCGCCACCGACCTCTATCAGGTGCTTGACACATCGGATGTGCCGGGTGGGGTCGTCAACATCGTGACAGGGCCGAAGGAGAGCCTGACCCTGACGCTGGCGCAGCATGATGAAGTCGACGGACTCTGGTATGTGGGCAGCAAAGAGGGAAGCGCCATTGTCGAGCGGGAGAGTGCGGGTAACCTCAAGCGGACGTGGGTGAATAACGGCAAGCGGCGAGACTTCTTTGACGCTGATCAAGGGCAGGGGATCGAGTATCTGCGACTGGCTACGCAGGTGAAAAATATCTGGGTGCCTTATGGGGAGTGATCTTTCAAACGACTGAGGGCAGTGTAACAATGATGCTTTTCTGGTGTGTTTCTGGTCTAAATGCCGCCCCTTTGCCGTGCAAACGGATACTGAATGTATTTGGGTACGCCTTCGTTTTACGGTTGAGCCAGATAAGGCTGGTATGAAACTCCGCAGCACCAGCCGCCGAAACTGGCCTCGAGTCCCCAGACATAGACTCGAGCTTAAAGACGTTGGCCCCTACACCCTCGTTCATCTCCACGCGCTTACTGTGACCGAGCCGCTTCGGGTTACCTGTTGCGGTGAGCGCCTCACGGTCATAGACACGGGCTACCACTGGCTCACGCTGCTCGAGCCGGGTGTGCCCCACGTCACGACGCTTCACTGCGACGCGGCGGGGCAGCTCGTGCAGGTTTATGTGGACATGATCGAGGGATGGAGCCTGGGGGAGGACGGGTACCCCGTGTTTGATGATCTCTACCTGGACGTCATCGCCTTGCCGGACGGACGGGCGGAGATCATCGACGTGGAGGAATTGGAAGAGGCGCTCGAGGCGGGCGCGATCACGCGGGCGCAGTTTGACGCGGCATGGTCGGAGGCAACGGGGGTGCTCGAGGCCATACGTCAGAGGCGATTTGCACCGCTTCGCCTGAACTTTTTACCTCTCATCGCGCACGTGGGATGAGGCTCGAGGCGTCACTTTAAGGTCTGGTCGGGAATCCTGATGGAACGAGGAAACGAAAAAAGAGAGGCCTTTTGGACTCTCTTTTTGTAGTTGGTGGAGCCGGATTGTTTAGCAGTCAACGGCGTTGTGTCTGGCCCAGCTGGTTTTTACAAAGTGGTTGAGAAGTAGGGAAGAGCGCGTCACGCAAAGGGGATACGTCGGAGCCGTCGGCATCATTTAGGTGTCGTTGGAGGTGACGCCCTTGGATACTGTGATTGCCAGACCCGTATAGGCGACACCACCGTATAGCCTTTAGGCTCTTCGGCCTTGAGCTCTTCGACCGGATCGCCCCACTTGACTGACTGCAGCGTTTCCATGGCACATACGAAGGTAACTGAATAGGTCAGCCTCCTGGTCCGCCTCGATCTCGTCGTATTTTGTGAGCTAATGCAACCTTAAAATTTAAGGTAAGATATAAGGCTATGGATACCCCTTTGGAGACTCGAGAGGCCACCATCTCACGACTGAGACAGCTCTGGGGAAATAGCCCTGGCACCTATTGGAGCGAACTCCGGAAAGCGAAACTGACGACCGTCGAGGTGTTTCCCGAACATGCTGTAGCAGGCCCGATCGTTCTGCCGGACCTGGGTAAGGGCGAGCAGACGAAGAAGGGCAAAAAGTGAGCTTGTTTGGGCGACGGTACACTGAAGACCACCCCGGAGCGCCTAAATGTTGGCGACGTAATCTTGCATAGGGGCGAGCGGGCTGTGAGGTTATCAGGACTGGCAGTTGGCACGACACGTTTCATGGCACGGTCTAAGAGGTCGATTCTCTCGTTAAGGGCAGGTGGGAACGGGTGTCAAGCGGATAGGTGGCTGCCCAAGTATGGATCGTTTCATTCTGTGAAACAATTGGTTTACTCACTGCTCCTGTTTGCATTAGGATTCGCCTATGAGTCGCCCACTAACAAACTCGCTAGCTGTACCACCGGCAGGCGAGCCTCATGACGAATCGGACGCCAGGTGTGACTTGTGTGGCACCCCCATCTATAAGCCCACGCCCTACGGCCGACCCTCTTTGAACCCTGCAATCCGACGTGAGTATGGGAGCGCGGCGAGTGTTCAGGTGAGCCTCACGATCGGTGAACAAGAATCCGACTGGGGAGCTGGTGAAACGACGCTTTATACTGTCTGTCCTGCTTGTTTCGAACATAAACTCATGGACTGGTTTGCCACTCAAGGCGCAGTGCCAAAGGTGACGAGCTGGGACAACTAAGCGGTTAGATTTGCGCTTGACGAGTCGTCATCTGGGCCGCGCGGATCAGCAGCTTCAATTCGTCGTCGCTGAACCCACTCAGCTCGAGAGGGAAATGCTCCC
>JBMDWS010000200.1:0-6933 GCA_048594695.1 Truepera sp.
CAGCAGGGCGTCTACCTCGCGCTTCGACCAGACGTAGTATTTGCCCTCTTCGCCCTCGGAGTCAGCGTCGAGGGCACTGTAAAACCCGCCCTCCGCTGCGCCGAGGTCGCGCTGAATAAATACAAGCGTCTCTTCGACCACCCGCTTGTAACTCACCTCTCCGGTACGGGCGTAGGCCCCGGCGTAGCGGCTGACCAGCTGGGCGTTATCGTAGAGCATCTTTTCGAAGTGCGGCACCAGCCAGCGTTCGTCAACGCTGTAGCGGGCAAAGCCGCCGCCGAGCTGGTCGTAGATGCCGCCCGAGGCCATTTTGTCCAGCGTAAAGGTCGCCAGCTCGAGCGCCTCACCTTCAGACCGCGACAGGAGAAACTGCAGGCCCGAATGCGGTGGAAACTTGGGCGCACCCCCGAAGCCGCCATGCACCCTGTCGAAGCGGTTCTGAAGCGTGGCGAGCGCCTCCTCGAGCAACCCCGCCGAAACCTCACCCGCGCCCGGCGGCAGGGCCAGCGCCCCGAGCTGCCCGGTGAGGGTTTCAGCGGCTTCCAGCGCCTCGTCGCGCCGCGTCGTCCAGACGTTCGCGAGGCTCGTCAGGAGGCGCGGAAAGCCCGGTTGCCCCATACGGTCTTCGGGCGGGTAGTAGGTGCCGCAGAAAAACGGTTTGCCTTCCGGTGTGAGAACAGCCGTCAGTGGCCAGCCGCCCGAGCCGGTCATGGCCTGGAGCGCGTTCATGTAGATGGCGTCGATATCCGGGCGCTCCTCGCGGTCGACCTTGATGGACACGTAGTGCGCGTTCATCAGCGCGGCGATCTCGGGGTTCTCGAACGACTCGTGCGCCATCACATGGCACCAGTGGCAGGCCGAGTAGCCGATCGACAGCAGGATGGGCTTGTCCTCGGCCCGTGCCCGCGCAAACGCCTCATCGCCCCAAGGGTACCAGTCCACCGGGTTCGCGGCGTGTTGCAGCAGGTAGGGGCTCGTCTCGCCCGAGAGCCTGTTCACGACCGGGCGCGTGCTGAAGGGTTAGTCAACGATTTCGTCGTCGGTGTCTTCCAGCGGCGCACTGACCCGCTCGTAGAGTTCGGCGAGGTCTTCGTAGATGTCGCGGGCGTCCTCGTCTTCGCTCACTTCGGACCACTCGAGCGCCGTCGCCACGAGGTCTTCCAAGACCCGCGCGATCTCGTCGCGGCGCGAAACGTTCTCGTTCTCCTCGTCGATCAGGATTTCATGCGTGCCGTCGCGCTCGAATTCGTCGTCGTCACTCATATACGGGGTTTCGTCGCCCCCTAGGTCGCCATCGTGGTCACGGTCATAGTCTGCCATACTGCCCTCCCTTTACGGGTCTCAGTCTAAAGACTGGCGCGCGCTATCTCTGTGAGGCACAGTCTAGACAGAAAGGGTCCGCGTACGATAGTCCCATGGACGTGTCTCAGCTCAGGCGCAATTATAAAAGAGGATCGCTCGAGGAAAGCGATGTACCCGCCGACCCCATGGAGCTTTTTCAGCGCTGGCTCGAAGCGGCGCAGGCGGCAGACCTACTCGAGCCCAACGCCATGATTCTGGCGACGGTTTCCAGCAGCGGCCTGCCCTCGGCGCGGGCGGTCCTGCTCAAGGGTCTGGACGAACGGGGCTTTGTCTTTTACACCAATTACGAGAGCCGCAAAGGCCATGAGATCGCCGAGAACCCAAACGTGGCGCTGGTTTTTAACTGGCTGGGGCTAGAGCGACAGGTCCGGGTCGAGGGAACGGCCTCACGCATCCCCCGCGAGGAAACCGAGGCGTACCACAAGACGCGCCCGCACGGCTCGCAGCTCGGCGAATGGGTCTCGCCGCAGAGCCGGGAGATCGAGAGCCGAGCGGTTCTGGACGAACGGCTCGCCGAGTACGAGGCCAAATACCCGGACGACGTGCCGCTCCCCGAGTTCTGGGGCGGCTACCGGGTCGCGCCGCGTGCCCTCGAGTTCTGGCAGGGCCGCGAGAACCGACTACACGACAGGTTTCGCTATACACGGCAGGGGAGCGCGTGGAGCCGGGTGCGGCTCGCGCCCTGACGCGCAACAGAGCACAACCAACGCCGCAGGAATGACCTAATAAAAGAGGACGGAGCAAGTTGCTCCGTCCTAAACTATCGTTGATTCCCAGCGCTTACTGGCCTTCACCCTCGGGTGCGGGGGCTGCCGGAGCCGCGGGCGTGGCGGGCGCGATTGCGGGCGGGGTCGTCGGCAGATTTTCCGGGAACACTTCAGCACCCGAAGCGTCGCGGAGCTTCTGCACTTCCTGGCCCACGCGACCACTCACGAGTTGCTGGCGAATCTGGTCCTTGACGTCGGCGAGCGGCGTGGTGGTGGCGGGGTTCTTCTCGTAAACCCGGATGATGTGATAGCCGAAGTCGCTCTGTACAGGCTCGCTGGTGCCCCCCACTTCGGTAGCGAACGCAGCCTCCTCGAAGGGCGGGACCATCTGGCCCTTGCCGAAGCAACCGAGGTCACCACCATTCTCTTTACTGCCGGGGTCGGTGCTGTTGGCTTGGGCGAGCGCAGCGAAGTCGCCGCCGTCCTGAATCTGCTTGTACAGATCGTCGGCCTTAGCCTTATCAGCAACGAGAATGTGACGGGCGCAGACCTGTTCGGGCTGGGCGAACTGCTCCTTGTTCTCGTCGTAGGAGGTCTTGATCTGGGCGTCCGTAATCTTGATGCCCTCTTGAAGCTTGGCGACTTCTTTCTGGATGGTCAGCGAATCGCGGATGTAGCTCTCGAGCTGCGCTTCGTCGGTAAAGCCCGCCTGAGTCAGAAGAGCCTGGAAGTTTTCACCCGCCGAGGCCTTGGCCTGATCCACCTCGGCCTTGACCTCCTGATCGGTGGCGCTGAGACCGTCTTTTTCGGCCTGGTCCAGAAGCACCTGCTGGGTCGCGTACTGGTCTAGAAAGTTGGGGCGCATGGCACCGAACTGGGCCAGCATCGACGGGTCGACGTTCGCACCCATCCCCTGCTGCGCGACGAGCTGGCGCAGCGCGATGGTGAAGTACGGCTCGAATTCGGCAGCCGTCACGACCTTGTCCCCGAGTTTGAAAACTTCGGCGTTGGGGTCGGCGGGCGCAGCGGGCGCGGGCGCTTCAGCAGCGCCACCCGAGGCAGCTGGTGCCGACGGGGCGGTCTGGGCAGCTACGACCATGAGCGCCGCGACAATCAGCACTACGAAAACGGACCAGATGAGGGTTGTGCGTTTTTGCGTCACGTAAACAAGTCCTTTCACAAAAAAAGCGGCGCTTGCCGCATGGGTCATGGAATCCGTTTACAACCCTATCACCTGATGGATGAGAAAGAGGTTGCGGCGTTGAGCAGACACCTTACCAAGGCTTCATGTTCCTCTTAAAAGTTCTCCCACCTCTACGCCGAAGGTCGGCTCAGCCTGCCCGCCAAGCGTAAAACAGGAGGGCGGCGAGCAGACACTCGAGCCCCATAAACAAGAGTGGATACCGGTCGATCTTTCGGTCGGCAACCCACGACACGAGGCGTCCGGCGACCATACCGAGCAAAAAGACTGCCACGGTCAGCAGCACACCGGGACGAATGGATGAAACGACGCTCGAGGCCCCAAGCATTCCGGCGACTGCCAACCCGAAACCGCCGTAGACCGCCCGAACCTCGTTGCGTAGCGCACTGGGTGGGGCAGGTAGCGAGAACAGGCGCGTGACCACCGAGGGCTTGACGAGCCCTGCCACGCCCATGACCAAAAACAGGACCGCGCTGATGGCAACGAAGATTTGTCCCATGGTTCAGGGTACAGCTCGGGGTACAGCACTACGCCTGTGGTACCAAGGGGCCTTCGATAAAGCAGCTGCCGCCGAACAGCTACTTTTTACCTTATCCAGATACCCGCGACAGGACAAAAAAGACCTGCCGAGAGTTCGGCAGGTTCAGCAGCACCGGGCTACTCGAGCCTAGCGGTTACGGTAAAACACCCACCGCCCCGACGAGCGAAAGACCAGCAGCGTGACGATCATGATGATGACAAAGAGTACCCACGCCATAGCCGAGGCGTATCCCATGCGGAAGTAAGCAAAAGCATTTTGGTAGAGATAAAGCGCGTAGACAAGCGTGGCGTCCGCTGGGCCGCCCTGGGTGATGATGTAGGGCTGGACGAAATACTGAAAGCCGCCGATAAGACCGATGATGACGTTGAAGAGAATGATCGGGGTGATGAGCGGAATCGTGATCCGAAAGGTTCGTTGCCAGGCGTTCGCACCGTCTATGGTCGCGGCCTCGTGAAGTTCTTTGGGAACGTCCAAAAGTCCAGCCAGATAGATGACCATCATGTTCCCGGTGCTCCAGAGACTCACCAGGATAAGCCCCGGCATGGCCCAGCGAGGATCGCTGAACCAGCCCAGCGCCGGAAGTCCGAGCCCTTCCAGTGCGTAGTTGACGACACCGTACTGCGGGTGCAAAATCCAGATCCACACAACCGAAACCGCCACAAAGGGCACGATAGAAGGCAGGTAGAAGATCGTGCGGTAGAGGGTCATGCCCCGCAGACGCTGACTCAGGAGCAGAGCCAGAGCCAGAGCGAAGATGTTACCGAGCACAACCGAGACGCCCGTGAAGTAAAACGTGTTGGCGAGCGAGCGCCAGAACAGCGGATCACTTAGGAGAAGGCGGTAGTTCATAAGCCCCATGAACGTCCCGGCAGAAAAAGGCGTGGTGTTACGAAAGCTGTAGTAGAGCGAGGCAAAAAAGGGCTAGATATAAAACCAGCAGAGGCCAACGAGCCAGGGGCTGACAATGAGGAGACCCTTGAGGAGTGCCCCGCGCTGGCCCTTTCGTTTTCCTGTGACGAGCGCCATACTTAACCTTTCAGTCCCGACGCCGCGAGGCCCTCGAGGAAGTAACGCTGTGTAAACATGAATACGCCGATTACGGGTAAAACGATCATGGTTGCCGCCGCCATGATCTGCCCGAAATCCGAGAGGCCGAGTGCCGACTGCATACTGGCAAGTCCCAGCGCCAGGGTGAACTTCGAGGCGTCGTTCAAGTAGAGAAGTGGGCCTAAAAAATCGTTCCACGACGCAAGGTATTGAAACAGGGCCACGCTCAGCAGGGCGGGCCGCGCCAGCGGCACGATAATGTGCCAGAGGATTTGCAGGTCCGAGGCCCCCTCGATGCGCGCCGCTTCTGAAAATTCTTCGGAGATGCCCATATAAACCTGCCGCAGCAAGAAGATATAAAAGGCGTTCCCCAAAAAGGCCGGAACGACGAGGGGCAAAAACGTATTTACCCAACCGATCTTTGAAAACATGATAAATAGCGGAATCATCGTGACCTGAAAGGGCAGCATGAGCGTGCCCAGCGTAATGATAAAAAGCACGTCCCGTCCGGGCCAGCGCAAACGGGCAAATCCGTAGGCGATAAGCGAGTTGGAGACAACGGCTCCGATGACGCAGAGCGTCGTGATAATGAGCGTGTTCTTGGCGTAGGTGAGGAGCGGTATGGCCTGAAACGCGCCTGGATAGTTGGCCGCGTGAATAGGGTTAGGGAGCCAGCGCGGCGGCCACTCGACGACTTGCTGATTGGTCTTGAAGGAAGTTGAAACCATCCAGACGAAAGGTGCGAGAAAGAGCAAGCTACAAAAGATCAGCAAGGCGTGCCGCAGCAGGCGGCCCAGGGTGCGGCGGGCGCGCGCCCGCTCTGCACGCACCCGCCGGGTCGGCTTCTGGCTGTAATGAGTAAGGGCCACGTAGGAGTTTCGCTCAGCTGCCCATAGCCTGGAACTGGCGCTGAACCTCGTCGGTCAGGCCGTCGAGCGCGGCCTGGGGCTCGAGTTGCAGCAACATCACCCGCTCGAGCATCGCGGTCATGCGCTCACTGTAGAAGGCCGACGCCGACATGACCGGCGGCGAGCCGATACGCTCGGCGCTCAGCAGCGCTTCTACGAAGGTGTCGAAGCCGGGGTATTCCTCCACGACTTTCTGAAACGCCGGATTGCCGATGATCTCATCGGAAACCGGCACATTGATGGGCCTGTCGCCCCACGTCACACGCTCTATATAGCCTTCAGGGTCGCCGACGCCCCCGGTGAAGAGGACGAATTCGGCGGCTGCAGCCGGATCTTTGGAGCCCGTCGGAATGAGCTGGATGTCGCCCCAGGTCCAGTTGGCCGCTGGCATCCCCACTTCGGGTAAGGGTGGCGCAACGACGCCATACTGTACGTCCTGCCCAAAATTGCGGATGTCCCCAAGCTTCCACGGCCCCTGGATTTGCATCGAGTATTTTCCGGCGATAAAGGGATCGAGGTTCTGCGCCCGCTCGCTCGAGAGACCCGCCTGAAAAGCTGCCACCTCCCGCGCTCCATATTTTTCCGGATACGAACGAATCCAGGTAAGCGCCTCGACGATCGCCGGGTCGTTAGCGGTCACTTGCTTGGCAGCGTCATCGTAGAAGCTACCCCCGAAAACTGTGCCCCAGAGCCACAAATCGCTTGGCAAAAAGCCCATACGGGTGATCTTGCCGCCTTCCTTGACCGTCAGTTTTTCCGCGTACGCGTCGAGTTCGGCGAGTGTCGTCGGCCCTCGTTCGGGGTCGAGCCCAGCTTCCTCGAAGTGGGCTTTGTTGTAAAGCAGCGCGTAGTCACCAGCCCAGTAGGAAAGGCCATAGGTCTTGTTCTCGAACTGTCCAAGCTTGTAGATGTCGGGCTTGAACCACGCTTGAGCTTCCGTGAGGTCCACACCGATATCCTCGAGCGACATGAGCGCACCCTGGCGGGCCAGCGTCGGGATGGCGGTCGAGCCGAAAAGCGTCACGACGTCGGGTGGGCTACCCGCTGCAATGGCGGCGCTCAGCTTGGCCAGGAACTGGTCATAGGGTACGACAACCGGCTCGACGCGAATCCGGTCCTGTTTTTCGTGGAACATATCCACCACGAACTGCACCATCTTCTCCCACT
>JBMDWS010000201.1:0-1892 GCA_048594695.1 Truepera sp.
AGGTTGCCCTCTGGGAAGACGTGCTGGCGGTACAGAACGATGAACTCTATTTCACCTGTCAGGTCGACAATCAGGCCATCGTGGTCCCCGAGACCATCGACGCCGTTCGCGCTCTGACCCAACACGTTGCCGACGGCAAGATCTCCATCGATAGGACCAACGCCGCGCTGGGCATTCGGCAGACGTTTCTGGCGTCTCGAGCGAGTCAGGTCCGGCAACCGTCCTGAGGCTTTCGGGCTCGAGCCTCACCGCCCGGAGCCCTCTTAAGCTTTGCTTAAGCGAACAAAGATACCCTCAGGGGAATTTTGCTTCAAGACGGAAAGGGGTGGTTCGGTGAGGCGACGACGTGGTGTACGCAGTACAGGGCTCGCGGGGCTGGCAGGACTCTTGCTGCTCGGGGCGTGCAGTTTGGGAGGCTCGCCCTCGGCAGGCGGCGGCAACGCTGCACCGGGTGCAGGGGCGACGCCGGGCGGGGTTCAGGACATGGGCTTCGCTCGCGAACTCGTCGCCAACGGTCAGGTACCGCCCCCCGAAGCCTTCGTTGTAGAGGGGATGTTTTCCGAACACGATCTGCCGCTCGAGGGCGAAACCTGTGCACAACTCCTGTGCCTGCGGGGCGCGCTGGGCGTCGCGCCGACGCTAGAAGGCGACGACTCGGCGTGGGTTCAAATCGGCCTCTCCTCGGCGCTGAATCTGGACACGTTCGAGCGCCCACCTCTCAGCCTCGTCTTGACTGTCGATATTTCGGGCTCGATGGACTGGGACTACCAGACCCCCTATAACGAGTACCAGACGCCTCTCAAGGTCGCCAAAGCGCAGCTCGAGGCGCTCATCCCCACCCTCGGCGCAGCAGATGAAGTCGCGCTCGTGACCTACGGCTCGAGCGCCCAGACCGTCCTCGGCTGGACCTCGGGGGCCGAGCAGGAGACGCTCCTTGCCGCCGTACGCGGCCTCGCGAGCGAGGGCTCGACGAACATGGAGGCGGGCCTCGAGACCGCCTACCGGACGATTCAGGAAGCCAGGACCGACAATGCCCGGCGCGTCCTGCTCTTTACCGATGTGCAGCCCAATGTGGGCGCGACCGACGCCACCGAGTTCGAGCGCCTCGTGTTGGGTGCTGCCGAGGAGGGGATCGGCCTGACCGTGTTCGGTGTCGGCGTCGGCCTCGGCCCGGAGGTCTTCGACGCCATGAGTCGGGCACGTGGCGGCAACGCCTTTACGCTTTTTGGAAGCCGTGACGTAACCCGGATCATGGAAAGCGACTGGCCCTATCTGGCGAGCCCGCTGGCCTACGACCTGCGCGTCGCGCTCGAGCCCGAAGCCCCGCTTACGGTCGCCGAGGGTTACGGCTTTCCCACCACCGACGGTGAAGCGAGCCTCGAGACGAGCACCGTCTTCCTGAGCAAACGGCGCGGCGCCCTGCTCGTCCGGCTCTCCGCCGACGGAGCGCCCAAATCGCTCGCCGTGAGCGGCACGCTTTCCTACGAAACCTTAGAGGGTGAGCGCGTCGAGGACACCCTCGCCGCCACCTTCGATGCGGAGCCGGACGCGCGCGGTCAGGCGTTCGCGCAGCCGAGCGTGGGCAAGACGGTGGCCCTCGCACTGCTCGTCTCGGGCATGAAAAGTGCCGCCGAGACTTATGCCGAAAGCCCGCAGGGTGGGTCCGAGAAGATGCAGGAGGTCGCTGCACGCATTGCCGCCGACACCGAGGCGCTCGAGGACGATTCCCTCACGCAAGAGGTGGAGCTGGCCGAAACGCTGCTCGGGCTGATGGAAGCGGGCGCGCCGCAGGGCACGCTCTACGGCGACTACTGATCCTGGAGCGCAGCGGAGGTACTTATTCGGGCGTGCTGAGCGTCGTAGATCAGGGCTTTCTCGAGCAGCAGCGCCGC
>JBMDWS010000202.1:0-2569 GCA_048594695.1 Truepera sp.
AAAGTCGGGGTAGGCTGACGGTGGTCTTTTCGATGTGAGGCACTTATTTCGCCTTAGCCGACCCACGCCGAGCAGGTTGTTCCCCTGGTTCTCGAGGAAGGTCCGCCATGTTCAAGTTCTACCGCGATATTGCGCCCTACCTGCGCCGTCACCTCCCGCAGTACATCATCGGCACCGTTGCTGTCGTGCTGACAGTCGTCTTTACCGTGTTCCTGCCGCGCCTTCTGGGAGGGGCTATCGACCTCTTGAATCGGGGCGAAGCGACGTTCGGGAGCCTTAGCCGCTACGGCCTGCTCTTGGCCGCTGCCGCGCTGGGCGCGGCCCTCTTCAACCTCTTGCAGCGGCGGCAGATGATCGTGGCGAGTCGGCAGATCGAGGCCGAACTGCGCGACGACCTCTATGGGCACCTTTCAATGCTCGACCGGGCCTTTTACGACCGCTCTCGGACAGGCGACCTGATGAACCGGCTGGCAAGCGATCTCGTAAGCGTGCGCGAGATGCTCGGACCCGGCCTCAATATGGGGAGCCGCGTCATCTTGATGGCGATCGGCGTGCTCATCGCCATGGTGGTGATCGACTGGCGACTGGGGCTGCTGGTCACGGCGACAATTCCGGTGATGGTGGTGCTGGTCGCGACCCTGCGGCGGCTGGTGGCAGCCCGCTACGGCGCGTCGCAGGAGAAGCTCTCGGAGATCGCGGCCAAGGCGCAGGAAAACTTTTCTGGTGCGCGGCTGGTGCGCGGCTACGCTATCGAGGACCGTGAGCTCGAGGCCTTTAGTCGGCTCAACACCGAGTACCTGAAGCTGAATCTGGGCCTGGCCCGCGTCGAAGCGCCCCTGGCGGCGATCATGGGTTTGCTGATGGCGCTGGCCTCTCTTATCATCCTGCTTTACGGCGGGCGACTGGTCATTTTCGGGGGGGATTTAAGTGTTGGGAATTATGTGGCTTTTACCACCTATCTTGCCCTGCTGAGTGCGCCGGTCGTCGCCATCGGTCGTCTCGTAACGATCTATCAGCGCGGCGCGACCTCGTGGCGGCGCCTCGAGAGTCTCCTGCACGCGCGCCCTAAGGTTCGCGACAACGTCAAGACGGCGCCGGCTTTTACCGTCAAGGGTGCGCTCCGCTTTGAGCGGGTGAGCCTCGAGCTTGGCGGCCGCACGGTCCTGAAAGACGTCACGCTTGACGTTCCGGCGGGCTCGAGCCTCGGGATCACCGGGCGCACGGGCTCGGGCAAGACGCTTCTCATCGACCTCCTGACGCGGCAGTTCGACCCGAGCACCGGGGCCATTTTGCTCGACGGGCACGATTTGCGGGCGCTGCCACTCGCGTACTTGCGCGAGCAGATTGCGGTGGTGCCGCAGGAACCGTTTCTCTTTTCGGATACCATCGCCGAAAATATCTCGTTCGGATTGCCCCGCTCACGCGCGATCGAGGGTGACCAGTCCCCGGACCGCGAACGGGTCGAGTGGGCCGCTGAACTCGCCGACCTCGCCAAGGACGTGCGGGGCTTCCCCGACGGTTTCGATACGGTTCTGGGCGAGCGCGGTGTGACGCTCTCGGGTGGGCAGCGGCAGCGCACAGCCATCGCCCGGGCGGTGGCCCGCGAGCCGCATATCCTGATTCTCGACGACGCCCTCTCAGCGGTAGACACCGAGACCGAAAGTCGTATCCTCGCGGGTCTGCGCGAGGTGATGGTCGGGCGCACGACGGTCCTGACCTCGCACCGCGCCTCGACGCTGCGAGAAACGGACATGATCATCGTGCTCGAGGCGGGGGAGATCGTCGAACGGGGTACGCACGACGACCTCGTGGCACAGGGCGGTCGCTACGCCGAACTCGAGCGCCGCCAGCGGGCCGGGGCCCTCGATGATGAGGACACCGCGTTCGAGGTCGAAGCGGCGGACGCTGCGCTGGCCGGGGACGCGCCGCCGGAAGACCTCGAGGAAGCCGCCGACGAGGTCGAAAGTCTCGTTACCAAGAGCGCAGCAAGGGGGGAGCGATGAGCGCCCAGATTCCCTACGAAGCGCCTCCCGCCAAGGGCTTCGACGCGCAGCTTTTTAGGCGGTTGCTCGAGCAGGCGCGGCCCTACTGGAAGATGGCGCTCGTGTCGATTCTGGCGTTCGCGCTGATCGATACCTTCATGATCAACCTGCTGCGCCACGCGGTAGACCAATCGCTCGCGACTACGCCGGCCTATGCCGGTCAGAGCCCCGAGGAACGCTACAGTACTCTCGTTCGCATCGCCCTCTTTTATGCCGGGCTGGGCGTCGTATCGTTCGGGCTGCGCTACCTGCAGGGCTACCTGCTGGCCTTTTTCAGCCAGCGCGTCATCTTCGACCTGCGGCGGCAGCTGTTCGCCAAGTTCCAGCGTTTAAGCGTGTCCTACTTCGACGGCAACCCGGTTGGCAAGCTCATGACCCGCGTCACCAGCGACATCGACGCCATCAACCAGTTCCTGACCCAGGGGCTCGTCGGGATGGTGCAGGACGTGTTTCTCATCGTGATCTTTTCGGCGGCGCTCCTCTATTACGACCTCGAGGTCGGCCTCGTGTCGCTCGCGGCGATTCCG
>JBMDWS010000203.1:0-9305 GCA_048594695.1 Truepera sp.
GCCCTTTCGCCCGTTTTGGTCGCCAGGAACACGTCCTGGCGGTGGGTTTGCAGGAAGGGCTCGAGGCGCACCTCGGCCTCGCCGTAAGAGGCCGCCACGTCGATATGGTTGAGGCCGTACTGTAAAAACAGGTCCATCGTCCGGTCGGCCTCGGCCTGTGTAACGTCGCTGAGCGCCGCCGCGCCAAAGATCGTGCGCGAGCTGTCGTGTCCGGTACGACCGAAGGGGGCTGTTGGAATCATCGCGTTTCCTCCTGTTACGTAGCGTGAAGCGCCGGAACTTAAGGTTCACCCTCAGGATACTGCGGTATGCCCCGGCAGATTGGAGTCGAAACGTCACCTCGGCGGACTCCAAACGCCCGGGCACAACCTGCCGGGCTGGACTTGTTACGCTAGGTCGACCTATGGACACGCCTTCCAAAGCAAAAGTAGCCCTGGACTTTCTCGAGATTCGTGCGCGCATTCTGGGGCTAGAGTTGCCCCCGTTCGACAGGGTTGTCGGTATCGCTACGGGCGGGACGGTTCCCGCGAGCCTGCTGGCCTATGAGCTGGGCGTACCGCTGTCGTTTATCTACCTCAACTACCGGGCCGAGGACAATACGCCGCAGCGCCCGGAACCTGAGGTGCTCGAGCCCTTTGCTGCCCCCGCGGGTGAGCGTGTCCTGCTCGTAGACGACGTGAGCGTCACGGGTCGGACATGGGCAGCGGCGCGGGCCTTACTGCCGAACTGTACGGTGACGACGCTCGCGCTTAAAGGCAAAGCCGACATCGTGCTTTTTCCCGAAGTTGCAAGCTGTGTTCACTGGCCGTGGAAAGCGTCCTGAACGAACGTATACGCTTGCCTGTTTCCTCCACCCAAGGGCAAGGTTTCAAAGGGTAGGAGGCCGAATACCGACGGTCTTCTTGCGCGGCACAGTAGATTTAGTCGCAGCAGATTAGTAGCGGCTTGGTGGGTCGTAGCGTTTGTGGATGGTGCGGGCGCGTTCATAAAAGCTCAGAAGGGCTTCGGTCGAGGCGCGCCAGCTCCAGCGCTCCATCTCGAGGCGCGCCCTGCCGCCAAACCACTTGCGCAGTTCGGCGTTAAAGAGGAGCGTGTGCAGTTTGTCGGTCAGATCGCCGAGGTCGCCGGGCGTAAACATCAGGCCGTTCTCCTCTTCACTGATGACGTCCGGGATGCCACCTGCCCTCGCACCGACGACCGGCACACCCGAGGCCATGGCCTCCATCGCGGCAAAGCCCAGCGTCTCGGTGTCGGAGGGGAAGGCGAACACATCCGCAGAGGCGTAGGCCTGGGCCAGCTCGTCGCCACTCATGTAGCCGGTAAAGACCGTGCGGGTATCGCGGAAGCGCTCGCGCAGGGCGCTCTCGGCCGGGCCGGAGCCGACAAAGGCGAGGCGCACGCCCTGGAGCTGGGTGATGGGTGCGTAGAGCAGCTCGAGCCGCTTTTCAAACGACAGCCGCCCAACATAGACCATCAGCGGCGCGTCCGGGTATCCGCCCGAGAGGCGATGCCGCATCGCCGACGACCAGTTATCCGGCTTATAGCGTTCGGTGTCGACCGCCTTGGGCCAGAGTCGTACCCGCTGGATGCCGAGGCCCTGGGCAGAGTTGACCATGGGCTGGCTGGTGCAGAGGTTGACGTGCGCCTGATTATGCACGTCGCGAATCCAGGTGTGCGACAGAGGCTTTAAAAAGCCCAGTTTGAGGTGCGCGACGTACTGAGGCAGGTCGGTGTGAAAGCTCGCCAGGAGTGGCAGGTTGCGCTGCTTGGCGATAGCCGTACCCCACATGCCCAGGATCACCGGATTGACCACATGCACCACGTCGGGCTTGAACCTATCGAGTTCGTGGCCCAAACGCGGGCGGGGGAGACCCAAAAAGAGTTCGGGATACCAGGGACGAAAGGAGACCGCAGGAACCCGGACGACGCGGAAGCCTGCGAAGCTTTCGGGAGGGTTTTGCGGCGCAAAGATGATCGCCTCGTGACCGAGCGCCTGAAGCTGCTCGAGGGTCCGCATCATGCGCGTGACGATGCCATCAATCTTGGGCAAAAAGGTTTCGGTAAAGTAGGCGATCCGCACGGCCTTAGCCTACCCTGCCCGGTTCATTACACATATGGAAAAAGTCTTATCGCAGGTCGGTGCTGTGAGGATTTTCTCGAGCGGTCGGGCCAAATGGCGGCTAGAGGATCCCCCTGGCCTGCAAATCCTCGAGCACAGGTCGCGCAGGTGGCCCCAGCCTTTCCGGTAGGTTGGTGAGGGGAATGAATAAAACGTCGGTGCCCTCGTCGCCGTCGGCTTGGGGCTCGCCTTCAAACTCCCGTGTCAGATAGGTGACGGTCACGTTGTAGATTTCGTCGCCGTTCGGGGCAAACCAGTGAAACTCGGGGCCGGAGTACGCACCTACGAGGATGAGTTGCCCTACCTTCAGGCCGGTTTCCTCTCTGGCCTCCCGGCGCGCTGCGTCTTCCAGGCGTTCGCCCGGCTCGAGGTAGCCCCCCGGCACATGGAACATCCCGGTCCCGGCACGCTTTTGCATGAGCAGCTGTCCGTCCCGCACGATCAGGACCATCACACTCGTAAGGATGAGCGGGCGCTGACCTACTAGCGCCCGCACCTCGCGGATATAGTCTCCTGCGTTCTGTTCTTTGGCGCTCAAGCGGTCGGCGCGGGCGCTTCTTCCGGCGTTCCAGCCTGCTGCTCCTTGGTCCAGAGCGAGGTCGCGGGGATACGCGAGAGGTCGGCGCGGTGCGCGTAGTGCTTGGCGATTTCCGTGACTTCCAGGAGCAGCCCGTCCGAGAGCGTAGTCGGGTTCAGGCCGAGATCCAGAAAGAGGTCGTTTTTGACGTGCAGGTCGTTTTCTGGTGACTCTTTGCGCGGGTTTGGCACCATGGCGACCTTGGAGCCGGTCAGCCGTGCGACGAGCTGCGCGAGGTCGCGGACCTTGTGCGTCTCGGTCATCTGGTTGAGGATGCGCACGCGGCTACCCCGCTCCGGTGGATTGGCGAGCGCGAGTTCGATGCAGCGCACGGTGTCCTGAATGTGGATGAAGGCGCGGGTTTGCCCGCCCGTGCCGTGAACCGTGAGCGGGTAGCCGATGGCGGCCTGCATCAGGAAGCGATTTAAGACGGTGCCATAGTCGCCGTCGTAGTCGAAGCGGTTGATGAGGCGCTCGTCGAGGCGAGTATCCCGGGTATTGGTGCCCCAGACGATGCCCTGGTGCAGATCGGTAATCCGCAGAGCGTCATTTTTGTTGTAGAAGGCAAAAAGCAGCTGATCCTGCGACTTGGTCATGTGATAGATCGAGCCGGGATTGGTGGGGTAGAGGATCTGTTGCTGGACCCGGTCGCCCGTTTCGGTAATGACCTCGACGTCCAGGTAGCCCTCGGGGATCTTCATGCCCGCAGTACCGTAGCCGTAAACGCCCATTGTGCCCAGGTGCGCGAGGTGAATGTCCTGCCCCGATTCGACGATGGCGCAGAGCACGTTATGGGTGGCGTTGACGTTGTTGTCGACGGTGTAGCGCTTGTGGCGTGGTGACTTCATCGAGTAGGGGGCGGCCCGCTGCTCGGCGAAGTGCACGATGGCCTCGGGGCGCTCGGCGTCCAAGACCTGCAAAAGGCGCTCGTAGTCCTTGGCAAGATCGAGGTTGATAAAGCCGATCTCCTTGCCAGTCAGCTCCTGCCAAGCCCGAATCCTGGTGTGAATCGGTGAGATCGGGGTAAGCGAGGCGACCTCGAGCTCGTTGTCGATGTTGCGCCTCGAGAGGTTGTCGATAATGACGACCTCGTGACCGAGCTGTGAAAGGTGCAGTGAGGTCGGCCAGCCGCAAAAACCGTCTCCCCCCAGAATGAGAACCTTCATGATTACGCCTCCATCAGCGTGTCGGGCAGCCTGCATCGATATGCTTCCTGCGCCGGGATGATGCGTCAGTCTAGCATCCCGTCCTGTGTGCGCGTTCATCCCGGTTGTCCAGTGTGCAGTGTCGGCACAGGTGTTTTGAAAACAGCTCAGGCGGCAGGGGCCTCCAGGGGGGGCGGCAGGCGAAAGAGCGTGAAAAAGCGTTCGGCCTTTTGCTGGTCGCCCTCAAAGATCAGCCCATCCATCTTTAGGGCGGCAGCAAGGGGCAGGCTGCCGAAGGCCAGCCCCTTGACCGTGTCGGTGTCGCTGCGGATCGTCGCGTCGGCGGGTGAGGCTGGGCGCGGGGGCGCGTGACTGATCGTTAGACCTTCTTCGCCGACCACGGCCCGAAACGTTTCATCGCCCAGATGCAAATCGACACTACCGGTAAACCCTTCGGCGGCTGAGGGATCGAACATGGTCTCGAGCGCCACGATCATCGAGCTTGGGCTCGTCGGGGCGGTAAAGGGCATAGCGGGCGAGCGCACGCCCCAGCGCCCCAGCGCCATGATGACAGGCTCCAGCTCCCGTCCCCAGTTGCTCAGCTCGTAGACCTGCGAGGCGGCGGGGGGCGGCAGCTTGTGCTTGACGACCACGCCGATCGCCTCGAGGTCGCGCAGGCGCTGAGCCAGCACATTCGGACTCACGTTCGGCATCCCGTCGCGTAGGTCGGTAAAGCGTTTGGGGCCAAGCAGCAGCTCGCGCACGACTAGAAGCGCCCAGCGTTCGCCCACGAGGTCGAGCGCGTGCGCGGCGGCGCAGCCTTCATAGTAAGAGCGTTTCTTCTCCATGAGATAAGACTAGCAAACGGAAGTATGTAAGAGGTAGCTCGAAGTTTCATTTTAGGACTTCGCGTGGGTTTGGGCACTTGGTACGAGTTTTGGGAGACACCCCTAGCCTTCCCAGCGTATATTTGGTTATGGTCATTAGGCGTACCGAGACCATCGATCTGGCCGATAGAGCCTATTCCCGTTCCTCGAGAGAAGCCGCTCTGGCGCGCGCTCAGACAGTGACCCTGGGGGGTGTTCTCGACAAGGCTTCCGAAGATATCGACCTCGGCTTCCACGAAGAGGGCGATACCCTCACCGTGTCGGCGACCCTCATGACCCTGAACCGTCAGGAGTACGCGGCGCTTGCGGCTCTGCTACGAGCCTACGGCAAAGGCTACTCCGCCGAGACGCTCCACGCCCTCATCGGCGATCTTGCCCGAGTCTACCGTTCCTGATTCTCGGCGGTACATTTGCCCTTTTGCAGTCTCCTGTTTGCAGTCTCCCGTTTCCCAAAAGCTGTTCCTGAACCCAGCCCCGTAGCGGAGGTGACGCGGTGAAAAAGACCTATACCTTAGACGAGATCGAAGCCGAACTTGGCGAGGGCGACCTTGGCACGAGTAGAGGCGTGCTCGAGCAGGAACGTCGCTACGCCAAGATGCTCGCCGACTGCGACAGGCTCGGCCTGACCCCGCACCCGCTCTGGCTGAGCGACACCGGGCGCTTCACCATGGCCGCCATCGTCGCGGCGGCGCTCTCGGGGGACCGGGAGAAGGTGCTCGAGTTGCAGCGCCAGTGGGAAGCCTGGGCCGGGCCACAGCCAGAATAAGGAAATGTAGGGCAGGTGGACTTACCACTCCCGACTACAGTCACGGCCTGTACGGGCGACCACGATAGGGCTGGAGGTGCACCATGCGCGATGACCGCAGGGATGACCAAGACCAGGGTGAAGAAGCCGTGACGCCCGCCGACGACCACGTTGATCCACACCAAGGGGACGACCTGAACGAAAACGAGGACTTCATTCCCGCTGACGAGGACGACGACTAACTCTAGTCGCGTTTGCCAAACATCCGGCTCGAGGTCGAGCGGGGTTTTTTGTTGTCCCGCCACGTTTAACCACGTTTTCTTGCCTCTGTATGTAAAGAGTTCTGGTTGCAGCTGTGTTACCGCCGACACCCAGTAAAGCGTTAAATTCCTCACAAAATCCCTTGGGGACGACGTTTGTAAGAAGCTTGTAAGAGCTGCGTGAGTATTCTCCTTTCAAGCAAACGGAAAGTTTGCGAGGCACTAAAAGGGCAACCGGCCAATCCTTCATCCCTTATCCGGAAGCCACACCTCAAAAGGAGCAACACCATGCGTAAAGGCAAACAGAACCAAGGCTTCACCCTCATCGAACTCCTCATCGTCATCGCCATCATCGGCATCCTCGCCGCCGTCCTCATCCCCAACCTGCTTCAGGCTCGTAACCGTGCACGTGATACAGCTGCCCAAGCCTGCGCTAGCGCTATTCTTCAGCAAGCAGAAATTTGGCAGATTGACAAGAACACTTATACTGGATTTACGGTTGGAGCCGCAGGCTACGAACCCGGTCCTGCCTGCTCCACAGGCGCTGGCGGGAATATCGAGTCCACAGGCGCTCTTACTGTTGATGAAAACAACGTTTCAGGTACTGTCGTAAGCCTCGGTGGCGCTACCATCGAATTCAGCAATGTAGACGGCATCCAGCGCCAATAAAAAGCTCACCAAGTTGCAGCATGAGGCCAGCCTAACCGCTGGCCTTTTTCATAGGTCAAGGAAGCTAATACATGATACGAACCCTCAACGTTTTCTCTCTCCTCTCCATCGTCCTCGGCGTTTTTTGGAGCACCTACGCCGTCGCCAACGGCTACCGCTCGCCCGTGGGCGATCCGTCCTACTTTTTGCCGCAAGCCCTTACATTCCTGGTTGCGGGCGTGGTGGGCTGGGCGCTCTTCGGGTCGCTCGGCAAGATTCTGGGCAGGCTGGAGAGGCTCGAGCAAACCCTGCCCGCCGGAGACTGGGTCGGTAGATGAGCCGTACACACAAAAAGCCCCGACTATTATAGTCGGGGCATTGCCTTATTAGGGCTTTATTCTGTAAAAGGTTACTCGAATGAAGCCCTGAGCAAAAGCTCTAGCTTACGCTTTAGTAGCGTTCGCGGCGTTCGCGTACGGGGGCGGCGTTCGTCACGGTGACGTTCACAGCCTGCATCCCCTTTTGACCGCGCTCGGCGTCGAATTCGACTTCGTCGCCCTCGTTCAGGTTGCGGTAGCCGCTACCCGTGATGGCCGAGAAGTGCACGAAAAGATCGTCACCGCCGCCGTCTTGTTCGATGAAGCCAAAGCCTTTTTCGCCGTTGAACCATTTCACTTTACCTGTTGCCACTGTCAACCACACTTTCCTCTGCGCGCTTTCATTTTCCTACTCTTACGCAGACACACGGGCACACTGCCCGAACCACAATAAAGCCATCGCTCTGTTGCAGATGAGTACATCTTACGCCTTCTCGCCCCGGAAGTAAATACATGCCCGTACAAGCAGCCTCACCAACCAACTCCGAGTGTTTTCCCTAAAACGCAAGAACCCCGGTGCATACCGGGGTTCTTGCGTTATTTGGAGCGTTTGGTGGGAGTCGAACCCACAAACACCGACTTATCAATCCGGTGTTAATCGAGTCGTGCGGGTCGATAAACCCCGCGACAACCCATGGCAGCCAGGCTGCTAGCTCCCCTGCTGAGCTTCAAACGCATGAATGGGGAGGCTCATGCATGTGACGGTTACTCGAGCGTTGGCAAGTTTAACGCGTTTTGGGAGCAAAAGTCAACCGGGAGGGTCGGGCTCGTTGGAGCAGGACGTTTCTGGTCGAACCGCTCTTCGGGCCTTGGTAATCGGGCGTAAGGTGTTTCGCTCGCGGCGCGATGCAGCTGGCCCCGGGTGTATGCTGGTATGCATCCCTGGACAATCTACGGGTGTGTGCTCCGCTTTTCACAGCCGGACACGGAACGGAGCGGCCTATGTCGCAAAAATATTTCGACAAGCTCGTCGACAAAACCGAGTCGCGTTACCTGCTCTCGCTGGTGATCGGAAAACGGGCCTCCCAGCTTAAGAGAGGTGTTCCCTCGAGCCTGACGCACAAGACCATTCTTGCAACCGACAACGCCGTGTCGGTCGCTATGGCTGAAGTTGCCGAAGACTCGGGCATCGTCTGGGGTGCGCAGCTTCCGAGCGAACAGGTGATCGCTCAGGCTGTCGAGCAAGATCGCCTGGGAGCGCAGCGCGAGGCCGAACGCTTTAGCGTTACCCGCGAAACCGAAGACTAGATCACGCCCAACAACCAGCCTTTTGGGAGCCACACACCCACATCCTGAGCAGAGACGAGCCGAGTTGGCATAAACTTCTGGATATGCGCTCTCGAGCCGCGCTTACCCTTACCCAACTCCTTCTGGCGATTGCGCTGATCTGGGGCGTAGCGGTGCTTGTGGGTCCGCACATGCCGCGTATCCTGAACGCGCTACTCGAGCAGCAGTCGGGCGCGCAGCGCTACTTTAATGAGGTCCTCATCGGTATCGAAAAGTCGCGGGACGTGAATGGGCGTGTCCCCTACAAGCAGCCGTGCGAGGCGTTTACGCTCGGGCGTATCGACCGGACGAGCGTTCAGAGCTGTTCCTATGACCCGTCGGTGAGCCGGGACTTCTACATGTTGGCGGTCGTGAGTCGTTCGGCTGAGGTGTTTCGTTACGCAGGGCGTGGACCCGAATAAAACTCACTGCCCCGAATGGTTTTCGGGGCAGCTTAAGCGATTAGAGGAGCCTTTTTAGGCACGGAGCCTGCGCATGGTGTGCCAGAAAGCGACCGACGACCAGCTGTTTTCTTGATTTTGAACGCGGCGCTCGGTTTTGCCGGAGCGCGTCGAAACTTCCCGGCGAACGTCGGCGATGTAATTCAGAGCCGTTTGGTAACGCAACATGTCTTGCATGGTCTTTCCTTTCCGACCCTGTCGGGTCATAGCGGGAGGATAGACGAGAGATGATGACTCGGGAATGACCGTAGGCCATGATGAACGTGACAGCACATGGGTTTGACCCATGACAGCGCATCGGCGCAGACGGTAGCTGCAAAAACGTCGGTCCTTATAGAACCCAGTTGCCAAGCCTGGGCTCCCAACAGGGGCGATCTGCACTTCGGTCCAGCGTTTCCATGAACTTCCAGGGTCCGTTGGCTCAGTTTTCGGGGAGTGGTTCTCGAGCAAGGTCGCGCTCGCTCCAGACCTGAGCGGATACACTCGTGTGGCTGCAAAAGACTCGAACCCCGTAAGGTTCTCACCATTTCGTGACGTGTCGCAGCCAAGCTGTGCATTCAGCCGTGCATCCTAGACCCTTTATCAAAGTTAAGCATAGTATTTATAATTGACTAAATACACGTCAGTTTTTTGTCAGAATGAACCCTCTAAAGTGATGGCAGAGTCAGCCCGACAACCTACGTGCTCGCGGCTCTCGAGCACATCACTTTAAGGAGATTTCTCAGCTATGCGTCGTCTTTTTACTCCTGTCGCCCCTTTGGCCGTCACGTTGCTTTTTCTAGCTGCCTGTTCCCAAGTCTCTCCGTCTTCACCGAGTAAT
>JBMDWS010000204.1:0-2462 GCA_048594695.1 Truepera sp.
GGGGCGGGCGTGAAGGGGCCGAAGTCGATGCGGGCAGCAATGCGCTCGACGGCCTGGCCCACTTTCGTGAGGCGCTCAACTTTCTCGCCGAGTATTCGGAGAGCCAGGGATACGGCTATAAATTTGCCCTCGAGCCCAAACCCAACGAACCCCGGGGCGACATCTATCTGCCGACCGTCGGCTCGGCCCTAGGCTTTATTGCCACGCTCGACAAGCCAGAACTGTTCGGCCTCAACCCAGAGTTCGCCCATGAGACGTAGGCCGGACTTTCCTTCCCACACGCCGTCGCGCAGGCCATCGACGCGGGCAAGCTCTTCCATATCGACCTCAACGACCAGAAGCCGGGCCGCTTCGACCAGGATTTGCGCTTCGGGGCAGAAAACCTGACGGGCGCGTTCTTTACCGTCAAGCTGCTCGAGGATTCCGGCTACGCGGGCGCACGCCACTTCGACGCCCACGCACTACGCACCGAGGACGAGGCGGGGGTCTGGGCCTTCGCCGAGGGCTGCATGAAAACCTACCTGATCCTCAAGGAGAAGAACCGCCTCTTCAACGAGGATAGCGAGATTCAGGACGCGCTCGCCGCCTACAAGGTGCAGGATGAGACACTGGCACCGCTTACCCAGACCTTCAGCTCGGAGAACGCCGAGGCCCTGAAAAATTACAGCTTCGACCTTGAAACCCTGCGGCAGCGCGGCCCCGGCCTCGAGCGGCTCGATCAGCTCACTATCGAACTGCTCTTGGGCGCTCGCTAGGTCGACACCGTGACGCTAGCACCCCTCAAAGTCGGCATCATCGGTTGCGGTGTGATCTCGCAAGCCTACGTCAACGCGTCGCGCACCTTCCCGGTGCTCGAGATCGTCGCCTGCGCCGACGCCTATCCCGAAGCCGCCGAGCGCGCCGCCGAACGCTGGGGCATCGAGGCCCTGAGTGTCGACGACCTGCTCGCCCGCGAGGACATCGACATCGTCCTCAACCTGACGGTACCTCAGGCTCACGCCGAGGTGACGCTACGTGCCCTTGAGGCGGGTAAGCACGTTCACCTCGAGAAGCCTTTGGCCCTGACGCTCGCCGAGGGAAAGCAGGTCGTGGCACGGGCAAACGAACTCGGCCTGCGCGTGAGCTGCGCCCCGGACACCTTTCTGGGCGCAGGCCTGCAAACCTGCCGGGCGCTCCTCGATGAGGGTACTATTGGCCGGATCGTAGCGGGGACAGCCTTCATGATGGTGCCGGGGCATGAGTCGTGGCACCCGAATCCGGGGTTTTATTACCTGCGTGGCGGCGGCCCCGTTTTCGATATGGGTCCTTACTACTTGACGGCGCTCGTCTTTTTGCTCGGGCCGGTCAGGCGGGTCAGCGCCCTCGCGGCCCGGACCTACGAGACCCGCACCATCACCAGCGCCGCCCGTCACGGTGAAGTCATTCCGGTCGAAGTGCCGACGCACGTTGCGGGGACGCTCGAGTTCGTTTCGGGTGCCCTCATCACGCTGGTCATGAGTTTCGACGTGCACTACCACACCAACCACCCTATCGAACTGCACGGCGAGCGCGGCTCTCTGCAGGTTCCCGACCCTAACCTTTTCGGCGGTCCTGTCAGGCTGCGCAGCGCCGGGGCGAGCGACTGGACCGAGCAACCCCTCGTCAACGACTACACGAGCGATTCTCGCGGGATCGGCGCCGCCGACCTCGCCACAGCCCTCCAGACGGGCCGCCCGCACCGCTGCCACAGCGACCTCGCGCTGCATGTGCTCGAGGTCATGGAGGCCCTACACGTCAGCGCCGAGCGAAGCGAACACGTCAACACCGAGAGCCGCTGCGAACGCCCGGCTCCCCTGCCCCCCGGCGTCGGGGGCGGCGATCTCGGCGAACACCTGGAGAACGCATGAAAAAGGCCCTCGTCAACTGGGGCGGCTGGGACGGTCACGAACCCGAAGCTTGCGCCACACTCTTTGCAGAATTACTGCGCGAACGAGATTACGACGTAGACCTCGTCTCGGACCTTGGCGTCTACGCGGATGAAGCCTACCTGCGCACGCGTGACGTGATCGTGCCGGTCTGGACCATGAGCGAGATCGCGCCGGAGGAAGTGCAGGGGCTTCTGGGCGCCGTGCGGAGTGGCGTCGGGCTGGCAGGCTGGCACGGCGGTATGGGCGATTCGTTCAGAACCAGCACCGAGTATCAGTTCATGGTCGGGGGTCAGTGGGTCGCGCATCCCGGCGACATCATCCCCTACCGCGTCGACATCACCCGTCCGGACGATCCCGTCGTGGCAGGTATCGAACCCTTCGAGATGCATTCGGAGCAGTACTACATGCACACCGACCCCGGCAACGACGTCCTGGCGACCACGACCTTCAGCGGCGAGCACGGCGACGTGCCCTGGATCGCCGGAACGGTCATGCCCGTCGTGTGGAAGCGGCACTTCGGTACGGGCCGCGTCTTTTACTCGTCCCTCGGACACG
>JBMDWS010000205.1:0-7332 GCA_048594695.1 Truepera sp.
CATGCCGCCGGGCGTCCCTCCGCACGCCGCACCATTGCCGCCCGCGCTACCGGCATCCCCACCTGCGCCACCGTTTTGCACTAATGTATATGTACAAGCGTACCCACCAGCCCCGCCCCCACCGCCTGCCGCGACTAGCAGGCGCGACTCGAGCGACCCCGCTTCGCTGCGTGAGACCGTGCGCACGTCTGATGCTCCGCCCCCGCCCCCGCCGCTGTCGTAGACGGCGCTACTACCACCGCCATTGAAGCCGCCGACGCAGGCCGTGCCCGGATAGCAGGCGCCGAATGTGGGAGCGCCGCCCACGTTGAGATACAGAGTCTGGCCGGGCATGACCGTCAACTCGGCGCTGACTACCGCTCCGCGACCCCCTAAGGAAAAATAGTCGCCACCCCCCGGTGCGCCCCTTGCTTCGACCATGATGGAAGTGACGCCCGCCGGGACGACGAACGTCTGTTCGGCACCGTTGAAGCTGAACGTCCGGCTCGTGGTGGCCTGAGGCTCGAGCTGAGGTACGTCAGTCTCGAGCTGAGGCGCAGCAGCCTCAGGTAGTACAGCTTGGTTACAGGCGGCTAGAAAGAGCAGCAGGAGGGAAAGACCCAGCGTAGAAAGACGACCTGACATGTTGTGTCCTTAGGGTGAACTTGGCTAACGCGACTCGCTCATCCCTGAGAGGTAACGCCGCTGTTTCGTTCACCGGTTAGTATAGGCGCGCAGAACCACAAAAGCACCGTGCATAAGGACGGTGGTCGTAACCCGTTAGAGGTCCAGGACCCCAGGACGGCGTTCAGCGAGGCGGCCTTGATGCGGCTGCCCGCTAAACTACAAAACGACGTTTTTGTGTGAGGGGTTGAGGGGGAGGGGCTTGGGACGGTGCGGGTGTGTGCTCTTGCCGACGGTTCCTTCGTTCCGGCGTCTGCGACCGCCCGTGGAGGGTATGGCTGTATCCCCGAAATAAGACAACAAACTGCTAATACTGTAGCCCACACTACAGACTCTGACCGACTCGGGACAGCCTGCTCGCGACATTTGCGAGAACGAAAGGTAAACAGCTCTTGAGGGTCGCAAGAGCGCACCCTTGCTCTTTCCTCCAGGCTTTCTCTACCGCTTGGGGCACGCCGAGCGGCTGATAAGGGTTATGGCCAGACACCCCTATTTCCGCACCGTTTTTTGCTGTCTCATGGAGTACACGCTGGGCTTTCCGGCTTGCCGTCTGTTAAACTCTGGCAAATCTGAAAGGAGAGTTCATGGCCACCGTATCGAAAGCCGACCTGACCAAGGACATCGCTAACGGCACGAGCGTCAGTGCCAAAGACGCCAAAAGCATTATCGACGCCTTTTTGGAGCAGACCGCCAGTCACCTCGCTCAAGGCGACACGGTGCAGCTCACCGGCTTCGGCACCTTCGAGGTGAGGGACCGAAAAGCTCGCACCGGTGTCAAACCCGGCACCAGCGAGAAGATCGAGATCCCCGCCAGCAAGTACCCCGCCTTTAAACCGGGCAAAGGACTCAAAGACCGCACCAACAGCTGATCCCGACGGCAACCTCGGCGTGTGCGAGCGCGACCCGCTCCTACACGCCGAATGCTTCGCCGAGCGGCACCGCCGCCGCGGCCAGGGCAGGATCGCTCGCCTGTGCTGAGGCAGGCACTACCGGCAGGTCGCCTATGGAACTGCTAAGGTTCTCCAGGTCCTCGGCGCTCAGGCCGCCCACCACCAGCGCCTCAGCCTGCACTAGCGACACCGCACCTTTGAGTACCCCCGGCAGCACGCCCGTTTTCGTCGACGCCTTACTCTGCTGCGCTTCCAACAGATTAGAGAGTGTCCCTGGTTGTGCCAGCACCGTGCCGTTCACCAGCGCCCCCACCTCGAGCGAGGTCGAGTCGAAGTATAAGAAGCGCCCTAACTGGCCGCCGCTTCCGAAATAACGCTCGGCCCGGAGGCTCGCGGCGATTGCGGGCACGGCGAATACCGGCACGCCCACCTGTGAGGCGAGGTGCTGCCGATCCTCCTCCGCTATAAGGTCCCCGAGTGTGGCGAGGCCGACGCCGATGAGACGGTCGGGGCTCATGCCGCCCTCCCCGAGAGCCTTGCCGATCCCTTCGGGGAGGGCAGAGGCGGGGAAGTCGACCTCTTTGAGCGTTTCCCCGAGCGCGTCGATGAAGCGACCTCTCGCCGTATCGCCCTCTAGGTAGATGCCGAGGCTGTAGCCGTGCTCGGCATCGACGCTGAGGTCCTTGGGGGGCTTGCCCATGCCGCCGCGGCGGGTGAACCTTCCTTGAGCATGCCAGCAGCGAGCAGCTCGGCGGCGAGGCGAGAGACGCTGGGGAAGGTCAAACCACTCTGGCGCATCAGGTCGGCTCTGGAGAGCTGCCCGGAGAGGCGGACGAGTTGGTAGAGGCGTTTGTGGTTGGCGGTGAGGTCACGAGACCCACGACGACGTATGACTGGCGCTTGACTCATTTGCCCCCATTACACCCCATCGCTCGCTTGAAGCGTTAGCGCGGGCGAACGTAGGGGTGCCGTACCGCCTGAGCGACAATAGGGTTTGTCGCACGGCAGTGACGCTCGTCTCGAGCCCAAAGCCCTAGTCTAGGTGTTTCCGGCGCTGCTCCAGGTCGTAGTTGGTCTGCATGGTGAGCCAAACTACGGGCGCTGGCCCTGAACTTGGCCTCGAGCCGTTGGGCTACGTCGGGCGTAACGTCCCGGTGCCCGTTCAGAATCTCCGACAGGTGCTGGCGGGGAAGGTCGAGGGCTGCCGCTGCGGCGTCGACGCTGAGGCCGAGCGGCTCGAGGTAGAGTTCGCGCAGCACCTCGCCCGGGTGCAGGGCGATCATGAACCTGCCGCTAGCCGGGATAGACGATTTGTAGCTCATAGAACCGCAGCAGACCCTATCGTACTCACCGTCATGAGCGGAACCGTTTCGGCTTATCGCTCTTTCGTGTGTCGATGATGACTTCGGACTCTTCGCGCCCGGAGAGATACATGATGACTCGAGACTTCGGCACCTTCACGACATAGACGTCGCCTTGAGTACGCTCGGCGAAGAACTTGGCAACCTCTAGATCGGTTGTCCAGGACAAGCCATCCACTTGGTCGGGGCGCGCACCACGATAGAGCGTCAGGGTTGGAGGGAGGGCGGCAAACGTTTCCTTCTCACTGACGCTCATGGCGCTTTTTGGACCCGGGTTCATACGAACCATAAGGAGCTCGCGCCAGGTTCGCCGCTGCCCATAAAGGTTGTGGAGCATCTCCCAGGTTTCTCTGAGCAGAACCCAGTACGTCTTACCGCTAAAGCCAGCCACAAACGCTTCGTTCAGGGCGTAAACTTTCCATTCGTCTTGGTGGAAACCAACATGCGTCTTCCATTTTTTCTTCTCGTACGCCAAGCAGATGTCCGTCAATATCAGCGCATGGTCTTCAAGGTAGTCTTGCCAATAGTCATGATGGATGTACTTAGGGATGAATGCCTTTACCGCCTCGGACGTCTCCGGGCGAACACTTACGCGATGCCTATTGAAGGCTCGCATAATTTCTTGCACGCTAGCGCCTGTCGGTAATCCTAACGTCACAGTATTGCTGACGAAGTCAAGGGGTGAGTGTTCTTCGCTCGGTTCAGTTATGGTGTCGTGCGCTTTCATGTATCATTTTATCACGTGCTGCACGACAATACTGCGAATGAGGAAAGGTAAACGAGGTATGGCCAAAACCGAGCGCGGCGAGTCCCAGTTTGTGGTGAAGGAGTCTCCGAGCGGCAGGCCGTTCATCGTTCTTGAGAACGATAGGCAAAAACTCGACATCATCGAGCCAGGCGTCTTTGGCTTCGACCTGCGCGAGGACATGTCGCTGGACGAAGCCAAAACCTTCGCCGTTATGCTGAACGCCAACCTCGTACGGGTCGAGTACACAACCTTTGATGAGGATGACGACCTGGCGGGCGGCGCCAAAGCGTAGTGGTCGCTCCCGGCATGAAGGTCGCCCGCGCCGTCGCTACTGCTCCCGGCACCCTCGCGCTCGGCAAGGTCACGCCCGACGGGCAGAGCGTCGTCTGGCATGAAATTGTGGACCACGAGGGTCAGCCCGCCAGCAGGTACGGCGGCATGCAGTTCGCGAAGCGCCCGAAACCCCTGACGGGCGAGGAGGTTCCCTGCCCGTCGCAATTTGCCGATCTCGTTCCCTAAGCCGCTGCCCGTAACGGTTGCCGCTGGTACGTCGCTAGTGCGTCGTCAGCAGCCTCGAGCCATGCGCCCGCGTCCAGTTCGCAGCACGGTCACGGGCTAGCCCGAAGAGGGCCAGGGCGTCGCCTTCGCAACCGGCGCACCGGACAACAGCCGGGCGCAGTGGTCGTTGTAACGCCGCTGCTGCGCATCCTCCGGGTGCGTGATCGTCTCCTCGAGGGCCGCGACCTCCCGTACATAGTCGGGGACGGGCGTTCGTCGAGGTCTGCAACGTAAGCGAGAACCTGGCGCAGGTACTCCACGGGCGTGATGGTCGGCTCGGGGTTCAAATCCCAGAGGATCTGCCGCGCGCCCCGGCACAGTGTCCCGAAGTGGGCCAGAGCTTCCACCTGCGCTTTCAAAGCCCGCGTGTCGCTCCGGATCTTTGCGGCGTTAATCGACTTGAGGTTGGCGTCAAGCAGGGCGTGGGTGAAACTCGTGATGTTAGAGAGAAGGCGCTGACCATTAGCAAGGCCGGCCGCAACCTGTCGCGCCTGAGCGACCGTTAGTTCATTTACACCGGGGAGGCCGTCCTTGACGACAACAGCTTCCCCGAGCACCCGCTCCACGGCCTCGACGGCGCTCTCGAGCATGGCGGACTGCTGCTCGAGCCAGTCCGATCTGCGGAAAAGGGCGAGCAAGATAGCCTTGATGGTCACCACTTCCGCGTCCGTATCGTCCAGGTCCAGATCTAGAGCTTCGACTTCGGCGCGAAGGTCGGCGAGCGTGCGGTTTGAGGTCGTGGCGTACAGGCCGTGCGTTCGGGCACGACCAGGCGCAGCACGGGAGCCGTTCTCCTGCCGCTTTTGCGTGCCCGCACCGTGCGTGGCGCAGACCTCGAAACCCACCCGGGCGGACTTCTTGCAGCGCTCGCCTGTACGGCTGGAGCAGGCGGTGCACCTTCTGGCGACGCCGCCATTGGGTGTCGCCACCTGATCGGCTTCGCTCATCGCGTGCTGTAGAGCACCATCTCACGCAGGGCGCTCGCGAGGTGCGGCGACGCGGTGCGAGGACCAATTTACGCCTTAGGGATTTCCCTTAGAAAAGCACCTAACCTCATGGCTTACAAATCGGGCTGATAATTCCTAAGGGAAATGGGGCGGACTTGTGGGTAAGGCTGCAAAGAGACGTGTACTTCGGTCTACAAGTACAAGCGCGATCCCTGCGTTTACGGCACGCACTGCGCCTCCTGTTTGCGTTTAGCGGCGAGTACGCACCGCACAGCGTCTTGCTGCTGAACCGGGTCGCCCGACTTGAACATGTGCGACAGGGCCATCATCTGCAAAGGCGCGTCGAAATAGGTGCTCACCATCCCCGACAGCTCGTCCAGTGTGTAGGTAGTACCCGCTAAAGTCTGCCCGGACCCGGCAACGATCTCCGAGGCTTCGAGCCTCGCGAGGTGGTACTCGAGCACCTGTAGCCGGACGCGAGCATCCTGGAGAATACCGGTGAGTTCGGCGAGTTCTTTTAAGAGGTCTTGGGCTTGGCGGGGTTGGGGACGCAAAATGCCTACTGTGGGTTTGTGTGTATTAACCATAGTTCAAGGATACGGACACCCCTAGGGGGGATTCTGACGGCTCCATCTGGTGGGGTGTGACAGGAGGTCTTCGGGCGTGCGACAACATGTTTTGTCAGCCGGTCCTCGGTTGTCATGTGGGAGTTCATACTGCTGAACCTAATTCCCAATTCGCGACAAACCTAGATCAGCCTCTCCACTTTTCCCAGAGCTAAAAAGGCTCGGTTCATTCGGTTACACATCTTTCTCATCCTTAAGCCTTAAATATTAAGGTATGAGGAGTATCAAAATGCAAGCTGTGATTCCGGTGAAACATGGCTAGACTCGTGTTCGGTATGAACCAATCTCTCGACGGCTACGTTGACCATACGGAGTTTGCGCCAGACCCGACGCTCTTCCGCCACTTCATCAAGGAAGCCGAGGAGCAGGCAGGCAGTGTGTACGGTCGCCACATATATGAACTCATGCGATCTTGGGACGACGATCAACTAGACTGGGATGCAGATCGACATGCCTTCGCCGCAGCATGGCGGAAGCAGCCAAAATGGGTTGTCTCGCGCTCGCTCGAGTCGGTGGGTCCTAATGCCACACTCGTAGGGGGCAATCTCGAGGGGGCGATCCGCAAGCTGAAAGCTGAACGTGATGGGGAGATTGAAGTTGCTGGCCCGGACTTGGCGCATAGCCTGACCGAGCTTGGCCTGATTGATGAGTATCGCATCTACCTGCACCCTGTCATTCTGGGTCAGGGTACGCCCTATTTCGCCGGACCCAGACCACCGCTTCGCCTGATGGCCCATGACCGTATTGGCGAGGACGTGATCAGGTTGACCTACGTTCCCGCTTAGTTTGGAACTTGCTTGATCGCGCGACTCGTTCGATAGGACTTGCTTCTTCTCAGAAGTAGCAAACTGACATGCTCTTGCTGAGATTGTTCTGACAGGTTGTAATTTATGGGCCGAATCATACACCGACATAACTTGCCTGATGAGGAGATGCCGGAAACATGACGAAGTGGGATAACCATGACGCCTACATAGCCGCTGCACCGGAGCAGTTTCGCGCTGCGTTGAGGCAACTGCGGGCACAGCTATCACGAGCGCTGCCAGACGCCGAAGAAGTTATGAAGTACGACATGCCCGGATTTCAGATCGAAGAAACGATTGTTGCAGCTTATGCTGCGTTTGCTAAGCAGTGTGGTCTATATGTTGATTCGGGTGCAATTGCTACCCATACAGACGAAATATCTTCTTTAGGGCTTAAGGCGACCAAAACGGGCGTTACCTTCTCAGTGAGCAAGCCAATCACTGACGAACTAATTGAGAAGTTAGCAGTCAGTTCGCGCAGACAAAAGGGATTTTAGCGCGGTTTCGGCTGAACCGCCGGAAATCGGACTCACTCGTTCAAGTTTGGCTATGTGCCTAGAGCAGTCATACAGTCCCGCTTTTGCAGGAAGCAACAAGAAGGAGCAGCCCATGCAGACAGTTGTTTCAAAAGACAGCACCGCCATCGCCTTCGAGCATTCAGGTCGGGGTCCAGCGCTCATCTTGGTGGATGGGTCTCTTGTCTACCGCGCTTTCGACCAGGAGGGAGCCAAACTCG
>JBMDWS010000206.1:0-5191 GCA_048594695.1 Truepera sp.
GCGCCAGCAATCTGCCGCCGCAGTGGGTGTCGGCGAGGTCGCTCACCAGCCTGTAGCTCTGGGCAATGCCCTGCACGCTCAGGTTCAGGTGCGAGAGCGGATCGAAGCGGTGCATGTCGGCTCCGGCCTGCAGGACGATAAGGTCGGGGCTGAAAGCGTCCAGGGCGCGGGGCAAGACGGCGTGGAGACCTGCCAGATACGATTCGTCTTCGGTGAAGGGCTCGAGCGGCAGATTGACGCACGTGCCCAGCCCCGCGCCCGTCCCGGTTTCACTTGTAAAGCCCGTGCCGGGAAAAAGGTAGCGACCCGATTCGTGGACGCTCAGGGTCAGAACGCGCTTTGAGGCGTAAAAAAAGTCCTGTACGCCGTCGCCGTGGTGCGCGTCGAGATCGATGTAGGCGACGCGCTGCCCGTGCCGCGTGACAAGATCGTGAATCGCCAGCGCGGCGTCGTTGTAGGTGCAAAAGCCCGACATCCGGTCCCGCATGGCGTGGTGCAGCCCGCCCGAAAACGAGGCGGCGCGAGTCGTTTTGCCCGTGGCGATAAGCCGCGCCGCCGTGACCGACGCGCCGCAGACTGCCAGAACCGCCTCGTGCATGTGGGGAAAAATCGGGTTGTCGCTCGTGCCGAGGCCGTAGATGGTGGCGTTTGGAACGCGCTGCCCGTGCGACACGGCCTCGACAGCGGCGACGTAATCGGGGGTATGCAGCTCGAGCAGCGCCTCACGGTTTAGCGGTTCGGGGGCGACCTCGTGCGCGTCGTTCAGCAGGTTGCAGGCCCGCGCCAGACTGCGGGTCAGCTCGAGGCGAAGCGGCTTGAAAGGGTGCTCGGGAGAGAGTTCGTAGCGGCTCAGCGCCTCACCATAGACAAACAAGGCCTCAGGCAAGATTCCAGGGTGGGCTTCAGACATGGTTCAGGCGGGGTCGCCCGCTGTGACAGCGGCGGGTTCGGGCGCTTCTTGCGGCGTGGGTGTCGACAGCCGTTGTTGCCAGCGCAGTACCAGGGCGTCGGCAAGGCGCAGATCGTTGGAGAGCGGTGCGTCGCCCAGCTCGAGGGCTGTGAGGTCTAGGGGTTGCGCCCGACTTTCGACACTTTCCCCGAAATGTTGGAGAAGAGATTCGCTGTAAGGCGCGAGTAACGGGTCGTCGAGCGCGGCTTTGAGCTGCTGATGGGCATCTTGGCTCTCTCCCATTCGGAGCAGTGCGTCGCTCCCGAGGAGCGCCATATAGGCCTGCAAGGCGTAATCGTCGCTTTGTGCCGCGCTCAGCTCGCGGCTCGCGTCGCGCAAAACGTCCCAGGCACGTTCGGGTGCGTTGCTGCGGAGCAAGGCCGCCGCCAGGTAGACAAGGGCTTGCCCTCGGCGGTAGGGGTAGTGCGACAGGCTCAGCACCATTTCGGCTTCGGCGAGCGCCTCGCCGGGTGGCAGGATCAGGCTTGCGTACAGGTGGGCGCGATCTCCTAGCGCCCGGTAGCGCCTGGGAGAAACTTCGATGGCCCTCAGCAGTTTGCTGATAAGTCGCCGCGCCTGCTTGAGGTCTGGATGTACCGTTTCCGTCTCGGGGTAGGGTTTGAGCGGCAGCGGGTCGGGCTGCGCAAAGGCACGGCAGGCGTAGGTCTGGGCCAGGCGCAGGGTTGTGCGCAGCAGCCGGAAGCTCGGATCGACGCCGTAGCGCTCGCCGTATTCGGCGAAGGCTGCTAGGTTTGCGTGAAGTTCCGCGATGGCGCGACTGAAGTGCCCGTCGGCTAGAAGCAGGAGCGCGGCTTCATCCCGGGCCTTGGCGTGCTCGAAAGCCAGACGCTCGGGCGCGTGGGAACTCTGAGCCTGCTCGAGCACTGCCTGGGCCGCCTGAACGTCGTTCGCGGCGGCTTTCAAGGCACTGCGCCGACAGTACAAGGTGGCCCGCCGCGAGAGATAGCGGGCACGTTCGAAGGGCGGGGCTTCGCCGCGGTGGGCATAGTCGACGGCCTGAGTCAGGGCCTCCTCGGCCTCGCTGAAGCGTCCAAGTTTCAGGAGCACATCACCCTGCTGGAACCCGAGCCGCGCCTGGAGCAGGTCGTCGCCACCGCCGATGGCGCGAAAGTGCGCCAGGGCCTCCTCGAGCGCGCCCTGGTCCTTGGCGATGAGCCCGGCCCACATACCGACGCGTACCGAGAGCGAGTGTGGCACATTGGGTAGCTCGGCAAGCGCCGCGTTGGCTTGGGCGATGAGGCTCGCAGCCTCGTCCAGGCGCGAATACCAGCGGGCGAGGTTGGCGCGAATCAGGGCCGCCTCGAGGTTCAAAACCGCGTCACCGACATCGTCCCAGTCCCTGAGGAGGCTTTCGGCCTGTTCGAAGTGACCGTGCAAGACCGCTCCCTCGGCCCTTTTGAGCAGCGTCCAGGCGCGCAGTTTGGAGTCGGTGGAGGCCGCGAGCAGCGCGAACGCCTGCTGCGCGTCCGGGTGCTCGGTGCTTCCCAAACGAGCGTAGTAGGCCGCGACCTGCAAGGCCACGGTCTCGAAGGTCGGGTCGTGTTCCTCGAGTTCGGCCTGTGCGGTCTGCCAGAGCCGTTGCAGGAGTGACTGGGGCACCGTGCCCTGCTGAGCCCAGGCCACCAGCTTGTCCCAGGCCCGGGCTGCGTAAAGGTGATGGACGTAGCGCGCAGCACTCTCCGTGTCACCCGCAAAGGCAGCCTCGCGGTAGAGCTGGCTGGCATTCAGGCTGAGGCTGCGAAAGCGGCTCGGTTCGGCGTCTGCGAGCTGTTTGCGCAAGGCTCGGGAGAGCTGGCGGGAGAAGGGTCGCCAGCTCGGTGCGCTACCGGGAACGGCGTCCAGAAAAGCAGCCTCGAGGGTACTCAGGCCGCCCTCGCTGCCCTCACGGAGCGCACGAAGCGCGTCCTGGGTAAAGCTCGGGAATTCTGCCAGTGAGAGAACCGCGACGGCCTCCAGAAAACTCTTGAGCTGTGGATCGCCGCCGCCGACCACCAGTTGCCCGAGCTGTTCGATATGCCTGGCGCTGCCTTCCAGGGGCTCGCGGGCTTCGGCCAGGAGCGTCAAGGTCCGGAGGTCTTCGAAGGAACGCTTGGCGCGCTGCACCAGCGCTTCTTGCTGTTCAGCGCTCAGGTGTTGGGCGCGGGCACGAACGAACCGGCGCGCCTCGTTGGCGCTCGGCGGGCTCAGCTTGACCGGACCCTCGAAGGCGGCGCTGCGCTCGGTGAGCGTCAGGGGGAGTTCGGCCATGCTGAGGAGCACGCTGATATTCGGCAGCTTGCCGACGGGCTCCAGGAGGTTATGCCAGAGCCATTCGGTCAGGTTGACACGCGGTACATCCGGCGTGCTGAGTCGCAGCGGTGCCCCCGCCAGCACGTCCTGACCGGGTGAGGACTGCGAGATATGCAGGAGCAAGACGAGTTGCGGACGCTGTTTGAGCTGCGCCAGCAGCAGCCGCGCCACATCGGCTTGGGCGTCGGCCTGGACGGCGTACGCGCCTGAAACGCCGACCTTGATGAGTTTGGCCTCGAAGGCTTCGGGGGCGAGGCCTATTTTGGCAGCGAGCTGCGCGAGAGCCGCTGCGAGGTCCTGATTGGAAAACTCTTGGCGGATGACTGAGGGCCGGTGGGGCAGGGTCTCGAGCGCCTGCTGAATGTAGTCGGTCAGGAGCGTCTTGCCCGAACCGGGCTTACCGGTAATCAGTAGCTTGGGGTATTCGTTCCGGCGCACCGCGCTGGTAAAGCTCTGATAGGCGCGGCGCTTCTCGCGGCCTAGAAGCTGCACGACCTCACTCTCGCCCTCGCTGCTACTTGTAAGGAGCAGCTCGAGCGCCGGAGCATGAAGGGGACCCTGACCGGTACTCTCCCACAGCTCGCCTAGCAGGCCAAAAAGCACACGCTTGTCGGCGAGCTTTCCCTTGTCGCGGTAGATGATGTTTCTGACGACGTTCGGATTGGCGCCCCGAGCTTCCATCCCCTTACGGAGCCAGTTGATCGAGCCTACGATCCCCGAGGTGTCCCGGCGACCGTTCAGCGCCGTCCGAACCTCTTCGAAGATGCGCCGCCAAGGACTTTCTCCAGCTGTTTGACCCCCCGACACGGGTCTATTATACGTTGAAAAGTAAACAAGTACAACGAGAATGTCTCAGTCCCGCACCTACCAAGCGGTGTAACCCCCATCGACGACAAGGTTGGTGCCGGTAGCAAAGCGCGACGCGTCCGAAGCCAGGTACCAGACCGCGTGGGCGATGTCGGCGGGTTCGCCGACGCGGCCCATCGGAGTCATCTCGAGCCATAGCCGCTTCCACTCTTCGTTACTCATCCCCGCTTTCGTCATTTCGGTGCCGATATAGCCCGGCGACACCGCGTTGACCCGTACGCCCCGGTCGGCCCACTCCGCCGCTAAAGATTGCGTGAGCATGATGACCCCGGCCTTGGAGACGTTATAGGCTGCCTGCGGCTGCGGTTTGTTGACGATCATGCCCGACATCGAGGCGATGTTGACGATAGTGCCCTGAGCGCGCGCCAGCATCCGCTTCCCGGCAGCGCGGCAGCACCAGAAGACGCCGTTCAGGTTCACATCGAGGACGTTGACCCAATCACTGTCCGACGCGTCCTCAGCGGCGATATTGTGGGCGATTCCGGCATTGTTGACGAGAATGTCTATGGGCGCCACGCGCTCGGCCTCGGCGATGAGCCGCTCGGCGCTGTCTGACTTGCGGACGTCGACCTGAATGAAATGCCCACCGAGTTCTGTAGCGGCACGCTGTCCGTTTTCCTCGAGGTACTCGCCAACAGTGACGGTTGCCCCGGCTGCTTTCAGGGTACGGGCGATCTCGAGCCCGATGCCGCGTCCGGCGCCGGTTACGAGCGCGTGCTTGCCTGTCAGGTCGAAGCGGTTGGTTGCTGTTTGGGACATAAAGCTCCTCCGGGTTGTGGGTAAAGGGATTTACTGCGCGGTCCAGCCGCCGTCTACTTTGAGGGTGTCGCCGGTAATCATCGCGGCGCTCTCGGAGGCCAGGAAAAGAACCGCCGCCGCGACTTCGTGGACTTCACCGAAGCGACCGACAGGGATGCGGCTGAGCATCCGGGCCTTGGCTTCGGGCGTGGGAAAAGCCATCTCCGCCATCGGCGTGGCGATAACGGTCGGCGCGACGCAGTTGACCGTGACGCCCTGAGGCGCCCACTCGAGCGCCAGCACCTTGCTCACCATCTCGAGCGCCCC
>JBMDWS010000207.1:0-4679 GCA_048594695.1 Truepera sp.
CACCTCTAGAGCCGGACGAGCTGGGCGGCACCGAGCCCGAAGTCCTCATGCGCCGCAGCATGCACGAAATCTGGAACTGGCGCATGCTGGGTCAACTCGAGCGCTACTACGCTCCCAACGTGGTCCTCTACACCACCGGCAACCGTATCCTTTACGGCAGGGCGGACTACCGCCACAACCTGCTCGCTCTTCTGGCTGCCTTACCCGACGCGTTGCTACTCATAGACCACGTGTGCTCCGTCCCCAACGGAGACGGTGGCTACCGGGTAGCGGTTCGCTGGACGCTCCTGGGCACCCACACTGGACCGGGATGGTATGGCACGCCGACGGGCAAGCGGGTCCGCCTGCTCGGGGTGACGCACAGCGAGATCAAGGACAACCGTGTCGTCCGGGAGTGGCTCCTTTACGATGAGATTGCCCTCCTTAAACAGGTCGCGTTGGCTACTTGAACTCCTTCGCCTGACCATATCGAGTCATTGGTTTGCTCCTCTAGGCCTCATCAAACGGCGACGCCGTGGCCCCCGAGTTCGCCTTCGCCTTTGTCCCGGGGCTGTTTCATTCCGTCGAGGTCTATAAGGCGTCGCATCACGGTTCGGAGAACGGGAATACACCCAAGTGACGACGACCTTAAGCCTCCAGGCGGTGGTGGTGTCGGCGGGTCTGAATTCTATGGTCATCCTACCCAGCACGCTCTAGACCTCGACACGGGTATCGGTGCAAACGTCTACCGGACCCATCTGCAGGGCTTGATTGTCGTCAAGAGACGCGCCAATAGCAGGTTCATGATTGCCCTGCATCCCGGCGAGGTACTGCGCAAACTCTATCTCGAGCCACTTGGAATCGACATTGGTGAGGTTTCCGAACGACTCGGCATGAACCTGTGGAACCTGTCCTACATTCTAGGAGGGCACCGTGACGTCACTCCCGACGTTGCCCAACGGCTCGAGACCACGTTCAGGGCCAGCGCCCAGAGTTAACTGAACATGGCAAGCCAACTATGACCTCGCGCAGGAGCGCCGAAAGCCAACGGAGTAGGGTCGGACGCTCAAGATTTGTAGCAGCGCCCGCCAATAACCCTTAGCGGACGTTCAAATCTGGACTCAGTGCAGTTGAGCCCTCATCTTCCGCACCATCCAAACGGATGGTGACGGGAGCACACGGATCCGCTACGCTCGGGAGGGCCGCGCTTCTCCCAATGCCGCCCCGAAAGGTCATCGTGAGCGCCATCATTAGCGTCCCCGAGTCCACACCACCTTCCACTTCGTATAGCTCCTCCCGCTCGCGAACTGCTCGGAGGACGGCCAACCTGCCCTGTCCTCCGACTCCAGCACCCCGTTCAAATCACGCTATAAGGAGGCGCTGACTTCGTGAAACCCTTTGGCGCGCTGATCTTTACCCTGACGATGGTGTTGAGCCAAGGCTTCGCTACCGGCCAAATTTTTACCACGACGCTATTCACGACGAACCGCGGCTTTAGAACAGTTCGATACGCCGGGTTGCATTGCTTCGTGGCTTTATTCTTGAGCCTCGCAACGGCACAGGTCACTCCTATTAAGGAAACCGAGCGCTATACGCCCGTGGTGCAGTCCGTCCCCACACCACCTCGCTGGTTCCAAGGAACGGACGACCGTATCCACTTGGTCTATGAACTCCTCCTCACCAATGGTTTCCCGGTACCGGTCACTGTTACCTCGGTCGAGGTTCTAGACGCAGGTTCGGATCGTGCTTTAGCGACCCTGACTGGAGACGACCTCAGCGCAGCCATGTCCTTGATGGCGAGCGGCACTACACCGACGACGACCGTCCCACCTTCGAGTATTGCGGTCGTCTGGTTCGACGTTTTGCTACAGGATCCTACCCAACTGCCGGAAGCAGTCAAGCATCAAGTGATCGTCAAGGTGCCGCCAGGTCTACCGGTTTCCTCTAACATCACAAGTTTCGGTGGTGTAGCAACCGTTGACCGGCGGGCCCCTGTCGTCCTCAGCCCACCGCTCGAGGGTCTAGGTTGGTTGGCACTGGGTTCTTGCTGCAACGGCCCCCATCGCCGCGCACTCCAGCCGATTGGTGGCGGCCTTCACCTGAGCCAGCGCTTTGCCATCGACTTCAACAGACTAGACGCCAACTCCCGCATTGTTGTCGGAGACGAGTCGGTCAATGAGAACTACCCGACCTACGACCAACCCGTTTTCGCGGTCGCCGACGCTCGGGTGGTTGAGGCTGTAGACCGCTTTGCAGATCAGATTCCCAACAGCCCACGGCCTGTGACCCTGGAGGAGGCGGACGGCAACTATATTGTCCTCGACCTCGGGGGAGGGCGCTTCGCGTTTTATGCCCACCTCAAACCCAGCAGCGTCCTTGTCGAGACCGGTCAGCGCGTGCGTAAAGGTGAAGTGCTGGCTAGAACAGGAAATACTGGTAGCTCGAGCGGACCGCATCTACACTTTCACGTGATGGACCGCAGCAGTCCGCTGAAGTCCGACGGCTTGCCCTACGTTTTTGATAAATTCGAGCTTGAAGGCCATGCTCCCCCGATTGAAATCCTCATGCAGGGGGACGTGACCGCATCCGTTCCAGTTGACACCATGGAGGCGGGACCTGAGCATGATGTATTGCCCCTTGGGGCGGACGTCGTGACCTTCCCCGAGCAAAAATGATGGGCTTGTAGTCGCTAATAGGTTTTGCGCCACGGGGCATCTCGGACGACGCTTCAAAGGACGGAGGCACCCCAGGCGGATAGGATGGGATGGAGCGACCCGGCAGCCCCCGGCGTCCTCTAGGAGGGTCATGTTCTACTGGATCTACGACCTGCCCCTGTGGGGCGGAGCCGCCTTTTTCGCTTTCGTCTTCGTCAGCGTCAGCTGGCTCCTCGTTACCTTGCTCAACCCGTGGGTCCACCGCCTCGTCGACCATCAGCCGAACTGGGCCAGCGTCATTAGCTCCGTCCTCTCTGCTTACGGCGTGTTCTACGGCATCACTCTAGCCCTCATCGTCGTCGCCTCATATCAAGACCACGTCCAGGCGGGCAGCACCGTCGCGCTCGAGGCGGCGTCCCTCGCCACCTTGTACCGAGACGTCAGCAGCTACCCCGAGCCTTTGCGGAGCGAACTTCAGGGCATGCTCCGCGACTACACCCGCGACGTAAGCGAGCGGGACTGGCCCGCCCAGCAGCGCGGCGTGGTGCCTGAAGGGGGTACGGCGCAGGCGACTGCATTCCAAGCCCGGCTCCTAACGTTCGAGCCTTCGACGCGGGGGGAGGAGGTCTTGCACGCAGAGACATTGCGGGAGTTCAGCACATTTGTCGAGCACCGCCGCCTGCGCCTGTTTAGTGTCACCATGGCTCTGCCCGCAATACTGTGGGTGGTGATGTTTATCGGGGCGCTGCTCTCGATGACGTTGGTGGCACTCTTCGACATCAAGCACTTGCGCGTCCACCTGGCCGTGTCCGGCATCCTGTCGTTTTTCGTGTCACTCCTGCTGTACCTGGCCGTGGCGCTGGACAACCCATTCCGGGGGGGCGTGAGCGTCTCGTCCCGGGCTTTCGAGATTGTGCAAGAAAGCCTCATGCGCTGAGGCGGATCAATCTCACCGCAGCCCGGCGAACTTCGCTGTGAACCTCTTGGCCAGTCTTGTAGCCTATACGCACCAAGATAAAAAGCCGTCGCTGCGTCTCCTTATTGACCTCGCGCAGCTCCCCGCTCTAATCTAGACACCGAACTGAGGTTAAAGTAAGGAAAACTGATGCCAGAAGAATGCTTGATGCGTACTTGTCAAATGAATTAGGGGTTCAAGCAATGAGAAAATACGAGCTTATGCTAAAGTGGCCCTAAAACTAGGAAATGCTTTAACACATCAACGGACAGCTACACCTAGAGAAGCAGCGCTTTGCCTTGAAGCAACAGCCTCGCTAGTCAATATAGTCGCTATAATATCTGGACGCAGGGATTTAACTTAGCGACAAATTCTGTATCTCTATCTCCCACCCATCCCCGTCATCGCAATCCCCCGGATAAAGTAGCGCTGCGCGAAGATAAAGACGAGCAGTACCGGCACGAGCGCGATCACCGACCCCGCCATCAGGAGCGTCCAGGCCGTGTTGTACTGGCCTTGCAGGGTGTTGAGACCCACGGTCAGCGTGCTCATCTCAGCGCTGCTCGTCACCACGAGCGGGTATAAAAACGAGTTCCACTGGCCCAGAAAGGTAAAGATCGCCAGGGCCGAAAGCGCTGGGCCGGAGAGGGGCAGGATGATGCGGCTATAGATCTGAAAATAGCTCGCACCATCGACCACTGCGGCGTCCTCGAGCTCCCGCGGAATCGTCAGAAAGTACTGCCGCAGCAAAAACGTCCCGAAGGCGCTGAACGCTGCGGGCAGGATGAGCGCCTGGTACGTGTCGATCCAGCCGAGCGTGCGGAGCAAAATAAAGTTCGGGATGATGACGACTTGACCGGGAATCATCAGCGTACCGAGGTAGCCCAGAAAGAGCGCGTCGCGGCCCGGAAAGCGCAGACGGGCAAAGGCGTAGGCCGCCAGTGAACAGGTCAGGAGTTGCAAGAAGGTCACCGCGAGCGAGACGAAGAGACTATTGAAAAAGAAGCGTGCGAAGGGCAAGATCTCCAGAACCTGCGGATAGTTCTGCCAGACCAGCGGCCTCGGAATCCAGGTCGGCGGATACTCGAAAA
>JBMDWS010000208.1:0-9365 GCA_048594695.1 Truepera sp.
CCCTCGAGCGGCGAGAGCGCCACCCATACCGCCTGGGTCATGGCTCGGATCCTCGGGCAGCTTTAGGCGGGGCGTTTGGGCTCGAGCGCCGTTCGGTAGACCGGCTCGAGGATGAGCCCCTCGACGATCTCCCCCATCCGCACAGGGGTGTAGGGCATGTCAGAGGCCAGATACCACCCCACCAGCCCGAGAAAACTGTTGACGAGGTGCGGCGCGACGACCTCGAGAGGGACCACACTCCCCGGCCTCGGCCTAAACGTCTCGCTCAGGTGAGCCTGACTGAGCGCCATGCAGCGCCCGGTAAGGTCGGTTACGTCTCCGGTACGCAGAAGGGCGCGGTAGGTCTCGGCGTTCGCCTGGGCGTGTTCGAAAACCGTAATCGACACGGCCAAGGGATTGAGGCTTTCTGCCTCTGGCGCGCTGTGGGGCCTTAGCGCTTCTACAAGTTCGCTCAGGGTCTCCTCGAGCAGTCGCTCCAAAAGCGCCTCCTTGGAGGCAAAGTGCCGAAAAAACGTCGCGTAGCCGACCCCAGCGCGTTCGGTAATTTCCCGCACGGTCAGAGCCTCGAAGCCCTCTTGCAGGGTCAGGTCTACGAGCGCCGCCGCAAGACGCCGCCGCGTCCTCAGAATCCGCGCATCTGGAACGTGCAAGACCACGCTCGAGCCTACCGTGTTTTGCAAGGCGCAGCGCAATTGTTTTTGAGCCATTGTGTATCATAACGTTATGAGCATGACCTCTCCCCCGCCACCCGCAGGCCGCTGCCCCGTCCATCATGGCGCGTCCGACACATCTTCCGAACGCAAAAGCACCCAGCCCCACGACGCGCTCTTTCCACTTGTCGAGGTCAAGGGCGAACGCTGGACGCTGCGCTCGCTGGCGCATGTTCGCAGCATCCTGCGCGACCCCGAGGCGACGCAGCAAGCGGGCTTCGGGGCCGAGGTCGCCGCACGCGGAAACAGCAAGATGCGCCCCCCGATCCTCTACCTCGAGGGGTCCGCGCATAAGGCGCAGCGCACCGCCACAGCCCGCTTCTTCACCCCGCAGACCGTCGCCCGAGACTACCGAGAGATGATGGAGCGGCTCTCGGACGAGCTCGTCGCAGAGCTCAAGCAGCGGGGCCAGGCCGACCTCAGCACCCTGGCGATGCGCCTCGCGGTGCAGGTCGCGGGCCGCGTGATCGGGCTTACCAATTCCTCTATGAAGGGCATGAGCCGCCGCCTCAATACCTTCTTCGAGGACGACCCGACAGCCTTTTCGCTGCGCCCCGACAAGCTTTGGCGCTTTCTCACGACCCAGAGCGCGATGTGGCGCTTCTTTTATCAGGACGTCAAACCAGCCATTCGTGCCCGGCGCAAAAGGCCGCAGGAAGACCTGATCAGCCACCTGATCGAAAAAGGCTACAACGACTTCGAGATCCTCACCGAGTGTGTGACCTACGCTGCCGCCGGGATGGTTACGACCCGTGAATTTCTGGCGATGGCGACGTGGCACTTTCTGGACAATGCGCCCCTGCGCGAACGCTACCTTGTCGCGGGGGACGCGGAGCGTCAGGCCATCTTGCAGGAGATCCTGCGGCTCGAGCCTATCGTCGGGCATCTCTACCGCCGCACCCGCAAACCGCTGACGCTCGAGCATGAGGGGCAAACCCTCACCATCCCCGCTGGAACACTCCTCGACCTCGACCTGCGGGCCGCCAACGCCGACCGGGAAGCTGTCGGCGACGCACCCTTGAGTGTGTGTCCGGGACGCGACCTACCCAAAGGCGTGCAGGACGCCGTGCTGAGTTTTGGCGATGGACATCACCGCTGCCCCGGCGCGTACATCGCCATGCAGGAGAGCGACATCTTCCTGACACGCCTGCTCAAGCTGCCGCTCGTCGCCGAGCGGGAACCGGAGATGACCTGGAACGACCTCGTGGCGGGCTACGACCTGCGCAAGTTCGTGATTCGCACGGCTTAATCCGACTGCCAGTCCACCTTTTTGTGCGTCCCATCGCAAAAGGGCTTGTTGCCGCTCTGACCGCAGCGGCAGAGCGCCACACGGGTCTCCTCGAGCACGCCGTCCGGCGTCTCGAGGGTCAGGTTTCCACGGATCATGAGCGGGCCATCCGGCTGCGGAGCGATGTGGGTGGCGTCGGCCCCGGCTTCGTCAGCGCCCTCGGTCAGCGCGTAGTGGAGCGCTCCTGTCGGGCAGCGGCGCACGACTTCGGCAACCCGCTCGGCGTCGGCATTTTCCGTCTGAATCCAGGGGCGCTTCTGCGGGTCGAAGACGTCCGGCAGACCGCGTACGCACTCGGCGACGTGCAAGCAGCGTTTCGCGTCGTAGAGAACGGTGATCTCCTCGGCCCTATAGGCTCGGCCCGAAGGTTTCATCCCTGCCCCCTCGTCACCTGATTCCGACTTACCGGGCTGACGATCTCCAGGTACTCGGGGTGACGGCGGATAAAAGCCGCGATAAAGGGGCAGAGCGGAATGACCTGCTTGCCCTGAGCGCGCACATCGTCGAGTGCTCCCCTGGCCAGTGCACTCCCAATCCCCCGACCCTCGAGACTCTCGGGCACTTCGGTATGGGTAAACATGATGGCGTTCGCCAGACGGTTGTACTCGGAGTAGGCGACCTTACCGTCGACACTGAGTTCGTAGCGGTTTCGGTCATCGTTGCGAATAACGTTTTCAGGCGTCACGGCTTACCTCCAGGGGTTTGAGTCCGGCTTCGATCATGGCGCGGCGCGGCTCCAGAAAAGGCGGGAGTGACAGGCTCTGCCCTAGTGTTTCACGCGGCTCGTCGGCAGTAAAGCCGGGACCGTCGGTAGCGAGCTCGAGTAATATACCGTTGGGTTCCCGGTAGTAGATCGAACGGAAGTAGTAGCGTTCGACGGGACCGCTCGTCTGCAGCCCGAGGCCCGTCAGGTGCGCGTCCCAAGCCTCATAATCCTCGTCGCGAATCCGAAAGGCGACGTGATGGACGCCTCCCGCACCGGGCTGAGCAGGCGGCAGGGATGGATTGACAGTCAGATGTACCTCGCCCTGCGGCCCCGCAGCGTCCATACCGAATACATGAGTTTCACCATCCGGTGCCGTGTAGGAGCGGGCATACCCGAGGCCATAGGCGCGCTCCAGGACCTGATCCGTGGGAAAGCGACCGGGAACACTCAGCGTAACCGGCCCCAGACCCATGACCTGATGCTCGGCAGGAATGGCGTTCGGAACGGGGTTGGGTGTCGTTCCATCATCCTCGACGAGGCTCAGGCGCTGCCCTTCGGGGTCTTCAAAGTCCAGCACGGTGTGGCCGCCTCGCTCGGTGGGTGCCGAAGCCTCGACACCCGCTGCTTCAAGGTGCTCGGCCCACCAGGCAGCACTCCCCTGCGGAATTCGCAAGCCCGTGCGAGAGATGCTGTTGGTGCCGCGCTGCTCGCGCGCGGCAGGCCAGTCGAAAAAGGTGAGGTCGGTCCCGGGCGAACCCGCGTCGTCGGCGTAGAAGAGGTGGTAAGCCCGTACATCGTCCTGATTCACCGTCTTTTTGACGAGGCGGAGGCCGAGTGTGTGGGTATAGAACTCGAGGTTTTCAGCTGCCCTGGCGGTCACTGCCGTGAGGTGATGGATACCGTGAACACGTAAAGTCATAATTGCGCCCCTTAACTCCTTAGAGCTATCTATAATGGAGCACTATACAATATATACTTTGCTATGTCAAAGCTTGACCAGCCGTTGTTCTCACCTTTGCATTGTTTGGATGTACCTTTTACATAACCAGAGGCCATCTTAGGACCAAACCATGAAGCTGGGGAGAAAATGCTGCATACTCGGGAATGCGCTATCATAGCCTGCTCAAACTCAAAGACGGAAGGTTTCAGTATCTGGGCGAACCTTACCGCCGGGTGTTCTGCCAGTACGAAAAAGAAGGATTGACGGAGCATAAAATGCTGAACGGTTTTATGTACCACCGGATCACCCGCAAGGGCATGGACAGGTTATGGGAGCTCGGCTTATAGACGTAAACGGACGTGAGCACGGCGCGTTTTCGAATCCACGGTGCTGCCGTGAGCCGAGCATCGACCCGCCAAAGTAGCTACACTAAGCACGGCCCAAATGCCCGCGACTAAGCTTTTGCGGCTTTTCACGCACCACATTCCGCAGCAGCACCGTGTAGCCGACGATTCCAATCAGCGCAAATGAAAACCACTGAAGCGCGTACGACAGGTGCGGCCCCCGTGTAAGCTCTGGAGGAGCGAGAGGAACGGGCAAACGCCCCGGCTGCGCGGGTGTCTGGCTCTCGAGCTCGAGAAACACGGGCTCGAGCCGGTACGGAAGTTGCTGCTCGAGGCGCGAAGGATCGACGTAAAAGACAGCCCTGAGCTTGCCCTCGGCGGGGTCGCGCTGCACGAGACCCAGACGATTCATAAAGGCGTTCTCGAGGGGCCGCTGCGCGGGCTGCAGGAGCCCCGTGAGCGTCACAGGAGACGCAGGCGGTGTTGCTTCGCGGATGGGCGGGGTATCAAGCGCAAAGGGTACCCAGCCCCTGTCGACGAGCAGCGCACGGCCCGAGGCGAGCCGGAGCGGCGTCAGCACGTGATATCCAGGTTGCCCGTTAAGTGCGCGGGTGCGCAACAACACTTCGTTCTCGGAGTCGAACCGTCCGGTAACGCGGGCACGGCGGTAGAGTACAGAGTTTTCCGCTGTGTCAGGTGCGCCTAAAGAGAATTGCTGAGCGAGGCGAGCAAAGGGTGCCGGCTCAGCGCTAAGGCGGGACTCCAGAAGCGCGTTATACGCTTCGCGCTGAACCATACGGCGGAGCTGCCAGAATCCCAGGTTGGCGAACAAGATGACGAGGCATAGCACCAGCAGGTGACCAAAGATCCAGCGTGGCGTCAGCAGCTTTTTCACATCTTCACCTGGCTCGGGCTCTTCCTCGCGGCGTCGCGCGCTCCATATGAAGCACTAGATGATGGCGCGCTCGAGGGCCATCACCAAGAACATCAGAGCCAGATACGACATCGAGTACTTGTAGAGGCTGAGAGCCGTCGGTCGGTCGATCGCTTCGCCCCGCTCCGCCTTGAAAAATAGCCGGGCCACGCGCACGAGCAGCACCACGTTGAGAATCAGCGCTGCCAGAAAGTAGCCGATACCGAATTCGCGCATGGCAAAGGGAATAACGGTCAGGACCACGGTCAGTAGCGCGTACATGACCATCTGCAGCACCGTCGCACGCTCGCCGATCACGGCAGGGGCCATCGGCACACCTACAGCCGCGTAATCATCCTTGATCATCAGCGCCAGCGCCCAAAAGTGAACCGGCGTCCAGAAAAACACCAGCGCGAAAAGAAACCAGGCGAGCAGGCTAAGATGACCCGTTACAGCGGCCCAGCCCACCAGCGGCGGAATTGCGCCCGCAGCGCCACCGATCACGATATTTTGCCAGGTGCTGCGCTTGAGCCACATGGTGTAAATGATCACGTAAAAGGCGATCCCAGCCCAGGAGAGGAGCGCCGCCAGCACATTCGTCGTAAGGGCGATAAGCAAAAACGAACCGATCGTCAGAAGGGCACCGAAGACGAGCGCGGCTCGGCTCGAGACCACCGAGGTCACCGTCGGGCGCTTGGCGGTTCGCTTCATCCGCACGTCAATGTCGCGGTCGTAGACCATATTGAACACGCCCGCTGCACCTGCAGACATGTAGCCCCCGAACAGAATTCCAAAAAAGGGAAGCCATCCCGGGAAGCCTCGCGCCGCGATAAACATGGCCCCGATGGTCGTCAAGAGAAGCAGGGAGATGACCTTGGGCTTGGTCAGGGTGAGGTAGTCTCGCCAGGTCGCGCGCGCAGGATAAATTGCGGGTTCAGTCTCGAGGGTCACGTGTTCATACCTCTTTCGCGCCAAGACGTCAGGGTTCGTTTACCAACCTCACGAGACGTCCCAAGCGTAAATACGGTCAGTGCCGAAAGCAGCGCAAATGCCACTACAGCGAGCGATAAATGGAGAATTTGTAAGACGATGGGTCCCAGAAGCGTCAGATTGAACATGCCGACCATGAGCTGGGCCAGGTACACCATAAATAGAACACGCGAGAGACCCCGCGCCTCCTGCACAGGCTTGAGCCACCAGCTAAGACCGAGGCTCAAGAATAAATAGACCCCCACCGAAATAGCGATGATCGGATGCAGCAGGCGCAGGCGAATAAGCAGTGGCGAAGCTGGATCGAAGTCGGCGGCAAAACCCTCCGACAGACTCGCCGAGGGAAACATGGTGTTGCCCATAGCCGCGATTCCACCGCTAAAGATGAGCAGAAGCATGCCCGCGAGGCCAACCAGTAGCGTGACACCGACAAGGCCCTGCCCACGCAGTGTCGGGGATGCAGGAGCGTCCTTACGCGCATAAACGAGCGTAGCCGTAAGCGCGCCGACGAGCAGCACCGAGTTCACCAGATGCGACGCCACCATGAGGCCACGCCCGACAGACTCGTTCTCCCCGGTTAACCCAAGGAGGACCGTAGCTGCGCCGAGCAACGCTTCAATGATAAGAAACACGAAAGATAGGAGAGCAGCCCCAAACAGCGCAGGCTTCTCACGCCGCACCCGAATGGCGCGACTCAGCAACCAGGACGTAAGAACCAGCGCTGAGAGAGAAAGCAGACGGTGGCTGTACTCGATGAGCGTTTCAGTAGTGGGTGAAAGCGGAATGATTTCACCGTTACATAGAGGCCAGTGGCTTCCGCAGCCTGCTCCCGAACCCGTTGCCCGCACCACGGCCCCTTGCAAAACGATGAGGAGGTTCACGAAAAGCGTGAACCAGGCAAGTTTTACCGTCGACAGTTTTGTGCTGGGCATCCGCGCCTCCGTCCTCGAGCCCTTGGTAGGGTCACACGTAGACATCTAGTATACGAAAAGTTTTGCACCTCATTTGAATGACAATTGTCCCCCAAAACCGTTCCACGGAAAGGCTGGCCCACATCCATGTGGGCCAGCCTTTTGTCAACGAGCTTGGATTTTAAATCTAGGAGCTAGCGACCCTTAACGAAGGTAAGGGCAGCAGGGAGAGGGGTGCGGAGGGGAGTGCCCAGGTTGTAGCGTTCGGTAGCGTTGTAGACACGCTCGGAGATCGACACGATACGACCGGTAGAGTCCCAGGCAGCCATCGGGGTGTAGGAGAAGGTAGCAATCGCCGATATCCCGCCGTAGGAGCCGTTGCCGCAGCTGTCGCCCCCTAGCGAAGTACCGCTGGTGTTTTTCATCGCCCGGGTCGCCACAACGTTCGCAGCCCGGTTCATAGTTGCCGTGTCGATGAGCCCGCTGCCGTTAGTAGCCAAGTCGGCCAGGGCGATCGAGGTCAGCGGTACATAGACCATCGGTTGGCAGCCGCTGGTCTGCCCAAACCAGTGCGACCAGCCGTCGCTACGGATAGTTTTTTTGAGTATGACCGCTTCACTCTTAGCCTTGTTCAGGTAGGAGCTGTCCCCAGTGAGTTTATACATGGCGTAGAAATAGCGGATGTAATTGGTTCTTGGGTGAGTCAGGCGGTGGTCGGGTACGCCTGTCGTCGGCACCCGCATCTGCCTTTTGGGAGCGTAGTCGTTTTTTAGATAGTCTGTCCACCACGCGGCGGTGCTGCTGTATCCTGCCTGTTTAAGCGCCAGGGTGAGCGAGGCGAGCGTGCCGTGAGCGAGCATCTCCTCCATAGGAGAGGTGTCTTGCATGTAGTACTGACCCGTGCCTGGCTTTTTGTAGAGGATGTCTCTAAAGCCGTCGCGGTTGTGGTCTGCTACTCCACGCTGAGCAGCGACCATGAATTTATTGACGAAGTCCATCAGCTTGCGGTCGCCTGTTTCCCGGTACGCCAGCACATAGGCTGTCTCGAGCATGTTCCCAAAGCGTCCGATGTTGTAGCTGTCCCCCGTCGAGGCGATGTAGAGAGGTTCTAGTTCGAACTTCGACGTGGTCTGAGCGTAACGCCCTGTATCGATCGAACTGCGCAGCCGAGCGTGCCATACCTGCTGGTCGCTATTGCTGACGCCACCTGGAACAGGCTCTGGCTCAGGAGTAGGTTCGGGCGCTGGCTCTGTAGGCGGGGTAGGCGTGGGTTCGGTCGGTGTAGGGGGAGCAGTTACGTCTCCGCTGTAGGTGACAACCAAGCTCGGAACATTGGTGGCAGCACCTCCAAAAGCAATAGCCGAGCGCTCGGCTGTACCGGATACTCCTTCGATAATCAGAGCTAGGGCATTGCCACTTTGCCAGCCACTCCGATTGACTATCTCCTGAAGGATTGTAGCGAGGTTACCAGTTTTGTAAGGGCTGCCCGCGACCCAGCTGTTCGGTTGCCAGGTAACCGAAGCACCCGTCTTGGAGCGGCTGCTGATATTGTTTTTGCTACTGCTAAAGGTAAGAGCATTATCCGCCGCTTCGCCCTGAACCTTGAGGGTCACACTACCCGAATCGAGAGTGCCCCCTTTGACGGTAAAGTAGGCACTCTCGACGATAGCGCCTCGCGGAATCGTAACATTCTGAAAACGCACGCCGACAGTTTGTAACACCCCGTTCTTAGCCCGCAGGTCGAGCAGACCGCCGGTCAACTCCATCCCGCCACCCAGAATCTCTTCAGCGTCATCCGATGGACTGACCACCGGTATAGTCACGGTGGTACTACCTGCCTGTGTAGTCAGTTCCGGCGAAGCTTGTTCTAGTCCACCACCGCATCCTGACAGAACCAAACTGCTAAAAACCAGACCCGCAACGCTTGCACCACTTACTTTCATACTTCCTCCGCCCCAGGGGTATGACGACACGAACACCTGTTCATGTCCTTTTGTGCCTTATTGAGGTGGAGATACTACTTTCACCTCGGCCGGTTGCGCTACTGGCTCCGCTTGACCCAAGCGCCCAATTTGCGGGTCAAACTTCTCAGCCTCCGAGGGTGGGGAGCCCTCTGGTGAAGACACCTTAATCCAATCCTCATTACAGGATTCTTACAAGACAACCTTGGTGCTCAATACGCGAGGGAAAGCGACACACGTCACTAACGGTCGACAAAGATCCTTATTCGGATAGTTCTCGGTCTCGACGGCTCTGGTTGTGAGCACTGCCTGGCGTTTACGGTGATATGCGGTGCGAGTCATCGCCCGGTACAATAAAGATACGGGCCAGCGTACATAGCCTAGTCCAAAGGCACATGACCGAGCTTTCTGGGCACGATATGCAAGTGGCTGTGGGCAGTGATGAGCAAACCTGTTCGAACAGGTTTACTTATCAGGCGAAGTGCATGAAAACTTAACAGTCTCTTTTTCGTGGCGCCTGAATTGAACACTGCGTTTTGTGGCATATCTGGTCTGAAAAAGGGCCAAAACCAGCTCGAATTCGCTAGCGTCGATCTTCACGA
>JBMDWS010000209.1:0-3367 GCA_048594695.1 Truepera sp.
TGGCAGCGTAGGCCAGAGGACCGAGAAAGCCCTCAGCGTCGGTCTCGAGGTATGAGCCTATACGCCTGAGTTCAGTGGTCATAACCGGGCCAAAAACCGCCTCAGCCGCGCCGCCACCTGCGGAAACTCGATCAAAAAAGCATCGTGACCGTGCGGCGAGATGATGCGGGCGTATTCGGCGTCCGGCAGGTAGTTGACGAGCGCCCGCACCTCGCTCTCGGGGTAGAGCACGTCCGAGTCGATTCCCATAATCAGAGACGGCATCGACATCTTCTTGAGGACATCGCGTAGTCGCCCGCGCCCCTCGGCGAGGTCGTGGTCGTCCATCGCCTTGGTGAGGTAGAGATACGTGTTGGCGTCGAAACGCTTGACGAGCTTGACGCCCTGATAGTTCAGGTACGACTCGATTTCAAACGAGCGGCCCAGCAGGTCGCGCGAGTGGGACACGCGCTCGCGCCCGAACTTGGCCTCGAGCGAGTCCACCGATCGGTAGGTGAGCATGGCAATCGCCCGCGCCAGCCCCAGGCCCGCTTCCGGCTGGGTTCCGGTCGGGTAGTCGCCCCCGTTCCAGACCGGGTCGGCAGTGATGGCCCGCCGCGCCACTTCGTTGAGCCCGATGGCCCAGGCCGAGTGCCGCGCCCCGACGGCGATACACACGAGGCTCCCGACGCGCTCCGGGGCGCTGGCGGCCCACTCGAGCGCCTGCATTCCGCCCATGCTGCCCCCGATGACAGCCCGAACACGGTCGATCCCAAGGGCGTCCAGAAGGCGCACCTGCGCCGTCACCATGTCACGGATGGTGTAGCGCGGGAAGCTCAGGTGATAGGGCTTGCCGGTCTCCGGATCAAGGCTGCTCGGTCCGGTCGTGCCGTAGCAGCCGCCCAGCACGTTGGCGCAGAGGACAAAATATTTGCGCGTATCGAGCGGTTTGCCCGGGCCGATAAGCGGGTCCCACCAGCCCGGCACCTCGCCCTCGCGCTGCACCCCGGCGGCGTGCGCCGAGCCGGTCAGGGCGTGGCAAACGAGCAGAACGTTGTCCTTGGCATCGTTCAGCTCCCCGTACGCTTCATAGGCGACGGTGACCTCGGGGAGCACGGTGCCGTACGCGAGCCGCAGCGGATTCGTTATGTCCGCGACCCGGACGCTCTGTTGCTGCACCAGCCCGACACTCGCCCCGCCCTGCTCCTGCGAACGGGCCAGAAGCGCCGCGTGGTCGCCCCAGGTTTCGTGGACGAGCGTCGTCACCCTAGCTCCGCAAGGCTCGCGCGAAGTCGGCTTTCAGGTCGCGCGCCGCCTCGAGTCCCACCGACACCCGGATGAGTTCGGGCGTGACGCCCGCTGCGCGGCGAGCGTCCTCCGTGAGTCCGGCGTGGGTCGTGGCCCAGGGGTTGATGACGACTGTCTTGGCGTCGCCGATGTTGGCGAGATGCGAAGCGAGTTCGACGGTGTCGAGAAAATGCCGGGCCGCTTCTAGCGTCTCTGCCTCGAACGAGAGCACTGCCCCGAAGCCGTTTTGCAGCGTGCGCGAGGCCACCTCGTGCGAGGGGTGCGAGGGAAGGCCGGGATAGAGCACGCGCTTCACTTTCGGTTGGGCCTCGAGCCACGCTGCCAGCTCGAGCGCCGTCTCACACGAACGATCGACCCGTAGCGGCAAGGTTTCCAACCCTTGCAGCCCCAGCGAGGCCGCATACGGCGAGAGGGTCATCCCCATCGTGAAGAGGCCCAGATCGTAGGCACGCAGGGTGAAGGCGGTCTCGGACGCCCTCGAGACGTAGGTGCGCCCCTTCGGGTCAGGCTTGGTAAAAGCTGGAAAGCGCTCAGGCTGCGCGGCCCAGTCGAAGCGCCCCGCTTCGACGATAGCCCCGCCGACGAACGTCCCGTGTCCGCCAATCCACTTCGTCGCCGAATGCACTACGATATCGGCACCCAGCTCGAGCGGACGGCACAGATAGCCGCCGCAGCCCCAGGTGTTGTCCACGATGAAAGGCACACCCGCCGCCTGGCACTGTTCCGCAATCGCCGCAATGTCCGGCACACTGCCGCTCGGGTTGGCGATGGTTTCGACCCAGGCCCCGATGGTGTCCGGGGTAAAAGCGGCGGCAATGGCGTCTGGTTCAGGACTCACCACCGACACGGTGCAGCCCCAGGGCTCGAGGAGTTTACGTAGCACCGAAAAGGTGCCCCCGAAACACTCGCCCGAGACCACCAGGTGTCCCCCTGGACGCGCCAGGGCCAGGAGCGTCGCGGTCGTCGCGGCCTGCCCCGAGGCGAGTGCCAGCCCTGCCGCGCCGCGCTCGAGCGCCACGAGTCGCTTGGAAAAGGCCTCGACCGTCGGGTTGTGCATGCGCCCGTACTGATTGCCGGAGGCCTCCCCGGCAAAGAGCTTAGCGGCATGTTCGGCGCTCTCGAAGGTGTAGGAGGCGGTAGCGTAAATGGGCACCGCCCGCGAGCCCGTCAGAGGGTCCTTTTCCTGTCCGGCGTGGACGCTCAGCGTGCTGAAATCGAGCGCCGTGTCGTCCTCCGCCGCCTGTTCCTCCAAGTGCAAATCCGAGAGCGTGTCGGCATCCCGGATGCTCACGCTGCTCCCACCGGTTGACATTTGGCGAGCGCCTGCGCGAAGTCCTCTTCAATGTCGGCGATATGCTCCAAACCTACCGCCACGCGCACCATACCTTCCGAGACACCCGCCGCGGCGAGCGCTTCGGGCGCGAGCTGCGCGTGCGTGGTCGAGGCCGGGTGCGTGACCGAGGTCTTGGCGTCGCCCAGATTGACGAGCCTCGAGGCGAGCTGCACATTGTCGAGGAAGGTGCGCCCGGCGTCACGGCCCCCTTCGATCTCGAAGGTCAGGATGGACCCAACGCCGCGCGGGAAGTGCTTCTGCCCGTAATCGTAAAACGGGTGCTCGGGTAAGCCGGGGTAGTTGACCGATACGACGCCCGGTTGCAGCTTGAGCCACTCCGCGAGCTTTTGGGTGTTCTCGATGTGCCGCTCGGCGCGTAAACTAAGTGTCTCGAGCCCCTGCAGAAAGTAGAACGCGTTGTGCGGCGACAGGGCCGGACCGAGGTCGCGCAGCCCCTCGACGCGGGCACGAATGATAAAGGCGATGTTGCCAAATGGTCCACCCGCCCCGAACACCTCCCAGAACTTGAGGCCGCCGTACGACGCGCTCGGTTCGGTAAAGCGCGGATAGCGTCCGTTACCCCAGTCGAACGATCCGGCGTCTACGATGAGCCCACCGATACCGGTGCCGTGTCCGTTGATCCACTTCGTCGCCGAGTGCAGCACGATGTCGGCGCCGTCAGGGATCGGCTGATAGAGGTAGCCACCCATACCCGAGGTGTTGTCCACCACGACGGCGACGCCCTTG
>JBMDWS010000021.1:0-2283 GCA_048594695.1 Truepera sp.
GGGCAGCCAGACCGGCGACGTTGGCCGCGCAGCTGGTCTTGCCGGTTCCACCCTTACCTGTGGCGAAGACGATCACTCGGGACAGTTCATTCATGGCCCAGAGTCTGCTCTACGTGCAGGCTACGGGTCCGTTACGACACGCCTAGGGGGCAAATATGTTTGCGCTAGGACTTCCTTAGCGGGTCCGGTAGCGGCGTCGGTAGGTGTTTCATATTTGCACGCTATGACCGCCGCTAGATGTTCTCTAGCGTTCGCGGTAGCGGCTCCGTTACCGGCTTCTTACCGCCCCGCTAGTCCTTTCGCTAACGGAAACACTATGTGCCCCCTAGCGGGGACGGTGCCGGGGGCATACCGGGCAACTATGCCTCTGCTAGGGGCGCAATAGCGGAACTTGGGCCCCACCCCAACTGTCAGACCCTCCGAGCCCAGCAGAAGCGGGGCGCAGGAGGCCGTAGAGCGCATTCTGAGCGCCCGGCAGCCGGCGAGCGGGGGAGTGGGGCGTCCCGACGCGCGTTGGGGCGTCTGAGGCGAATGTGGTTGGAGTCGATTAGCTGACGGCACGATCGGCTTCCTCGCCCGAGAAGGGCAACGAGAGCTGGCGTTCGTGGAAGAGCCGGTCGCGTCCGTCGGCTCCATTCGGCAGCACCGATCGCTCGTCGATGGGCGTTGTGGTGGCAGCGGGGAGGCCGAACGCGGCTCGGTGTCGGGCCCAGGACGCCACGGCCAGCCCGCGTTCGCTCTGGCTAAGCATCTTGAATCGCGCCTTCCGGTCATTCGATCGTCGGGCGAACTCGTCGGGCGTCAGGCTCTCAAGCCACGATCGGTAGTGCGCGACCTCGTCGATACCAGCGCTTGAACGTGCAGCAGCCAGCTTCGCCTTCCTCGTCGCCTGCTCGGTGATCGAGAGTTCGCCGAACGCGTTGCGCCACTCTTCGCTGCGGGCGGCTCGTTCGCTACCAGAGAGGCCCGCCCACCAGGCGGCTTCCTTCTCCTTCTGGGCCTTCAACGCTCGAGCTCGATTCAGCGCCCAGGTCGACGACATTCTCTCCCGGTAGGACGCCCGCTCCGCCTCGACCCGGGCGTCCAGTACGGCGTACGCCTCGGCAGCTCGTTCTTGGACCTTCATCGAGCGAGGGCCGGTGGCTGCGAACCAGCGGCCGTCCTCGTCCACCCGAGCAAGCCCTGCATGCGCCAACGCGGTTGCAGCCTTCTTAACCGCCGCGAGGTGGCTACGGGTCGGGGCAGCGTCTCGTGTCTCGACCAGGCCGGCCTTCACAGCCAGATCACTGGGTGACAGCGGGCTTTCAGAGCTCAGCAGGGTGCGCCAGAGGCCGTGGGAGGCGCGGGGGAGGGTGGCCCAGAGGCCGCGGGGCGCGTGGGGCGGGTGAAAACCTAGTGGGGGGATTTCACTGCAGTCCTCGGATGGCTCGACCTCAAACTCGAAGCTCGTCGAATCTGGCTCGAGAGCAGACAGGCAGTCGGTGTGCAGGCGCCCGACAGAACCGTTGAGCAGTCTCAGGGCAGTTCTGATGGTCTTGCGGTCCCCGAGACCAGTGCTCTTGACCAGATCGCGCTCGGGGCAGGGAACACGCAGCGAGCCGGCGGTCAGCATGCGATCGAGCAGGTGGTGGCCGACCAGGAGCAACGACGAGCGCGAGCGGGCCGACGTGGTCCACATGAGGTCCTCGAGGCGGACACGAGCGGCCCCGACGGCAGCAACGACGCCGGGGGCGGTCTGCGGACGCGGCGCGGAATCGGCCGTGGGAGAGAAGGCCTTGGCGTCTTCGACGCACCGGTTCCACACGTACTTCAGCCACCAGTCAGGGCGCTGGTGCTTCGCCTTCTGCATGGCGGTGGGGTGGGATTCCCGGATGAGGCTCCAGGCGATCTTCGGGTCGCCGACCGCCCACACCAGCTCGCGAGTAAGCCCGAGCTCGGGGAGCGAACGATCACCCACGGTCGCCTTGTAGGAACCCAGGGCCGAGGTGTCGCCGGTGGCGAGGTAGCGACGCCACTGCGGGGCGATCTCGCGCTTGTTGCGCTGCATCTTCAGCGTAGTGACGGCACCAGACCAGACGCCGCCGGCGGCCGCCCGCTTCCTGGGGGAGCGGAGCGGCTGCAGCGCCGGGGCCTCAGGGAAGACCTTCTTCAGGCTCCGCAGCGCGTCACGAAGGTCCCCACGGGGACGCGTGACCGTGCCCCAGCGGTGCGGCGAAGAGAGAGGACGCACCGAGTCACGGAGGTCGAGCTCGGCGCGGTCGACGTTGACGTCGTCGGCGAGAC
>JBMDWS010000210.1:0-6905 GCA_048594695.1 Truepera sp.
ATAGTCACCTCAGGGGTCGCTCAGGGCCGAGCCCGCTCACCACAAACAAGAGGCTGGGTGAGTGCTTCGCGCCCGAGACGCAGGTCTTCAGAACTGTATCAGGATACCGGGGCCATCGCACAGGCTCAGACGTTCGCTGCCAGAGGCCGCGAACCATTATTATCGGGAGCATTCTGCAGTGCGCGGCGAACACCCTTTAAATCTAGCACAAAACAGTACGGACAACCCGTGTCGAACCGTCTCTCAGACGGTTTCAGAGGACTTTTTCTCCTCTTTGGGTCGCCCGGTAAAGATACTGTGGCTTCTCGACCCGAAACGTGGTTGGGAAAAAGTCCTACCCTATGGTGAAGCCTCTAGACTGCCTGCCGATAGACGGGCCTTCAGTGGTCATCCATGGCGATCTGCTCCCATACTGCTAAACAGCGCTGTGCCAATGTAACCCTCGACTTGTGATCGGTCAACGTGCAGGACGAGGCAAAACGCGGTGGATAGCTCAAACGGAAGCAAGTCTTAACCTGCTCAAACAGAAAAAAGCCCCAGCCATATGCACTGGAGGCTTTCTTTTGCCCACTGTTCCCCAACAGCGGGTCCTTCACAGCAGCGGTGCAACCGACCGAGGTAAAAACCGCCGCACCCCCAACATACGCTACTCACGAGAAAAAACATATGAAAAATTCCTAATCCCCTGTCAGGATTCTGTAAGAATCGTGATCGATGTAAGAAGTTTGTAAGAGTTTGGAGGTTAGATTAAGCGCGTAAGTGTAACCGACCGGCAATCTTCGAAAGGTCCTCCAACTTCCCCAGACGGAGGACCTTTTCACTTTTTTCTGCGCGTAAGCAGGGCTGTCCGCCAACGGGGTCTGGATATATCCACCTTTTACGACGCTTGGACCGACGGCTCGTAGCGCTTTGTCACGTCCCCTCAACCTTGTTCCCAAAATATAGTGTCGCCAGAGGCAATCAAGCCCAGCAGGTATACTGCCGTACGTGCAACTTGTCGCTCTCATCTCTCCCGATATCGCGCTACGCCAGGCCCTCTCGCAGTTTCGCAAACCTGCGCTCGGCGTGCTTCTGCACCCGGTAACGCCAACAGAATTCGGTGCGCTCGCGGGCGCGCTTTCGCCCCTGGACTTTCGGGGCGCACTGGTCCTCGATGAGAGCTTTCACGAGGCAGCCTTTCGCGTGGCGCAGCGCTCGTCGCTGATGGCCCAGGAAACCGGCGTTGCGGATACCCTGACGGTCTCTTACGGGGGCCTTATCGCCGAATACACGTTAGGTCGCGCCGTGCTGCTGGCACTGCAAAACAAGGGCTGGGACGCACGCGGGGCGCGAGTAGTCGTGGCAGGGGCAGGGCCTCTAGCGCGGGCCATCTGCCGCGAAGTCTCGAGTCTCGGCGCGGCGCATCTCACGCTGCTCGCCCCCGATAGCCCCACCGCCGAGCGCACCCTCGGGTCACTCGCCGCGAGCACTGAAACGGCGGCCCGCTCCTACCGCGATCCCTTACTCGCTTCATTCCTGATGCGGGCCGACCTGCTCGTGCGGGTCGACGCAGCTTTTAGCCCCCTGGCCGAGCAGATCGGTCCGCACCTAAGCATCGTGGACTTCTCGAACGACCCGCTCAGCTCTCTGCGCCAGCAGGCCGCCAGCGTCGGGGCGACCGCACTCGGGCAACGCGACGTGCAGGCTTATCAGCTGGCACTCGGGCTGGAAAATGTTCTCGGGTCACGGGTCAGTGCCAGCGACTTTCTCGGGGTGCTCCATTCGCTTTAGCTTGGCTCTCGCCCTGTACCTGCTCTTCGGCCTCGCGGCGGCGCAGACGTACTTCGCGCTGCCCGGTTACGCGAGCGTGCGCGACGGAACCATCACCTTCGATTACGGGGGCACACGCTACGCCTACACCCCTGGCCTCGGCTGGACCGGCCTCGAGTCCAGCCTGAACGCCCCACGCCTCGAAGATGGGCGCCTCTATGTCCAAAGCGACGTGCTCACGGCGCTCGGTGTGAAGTTACCGCAACTTCTGGGGGTGCGCTCGAGCGGTGGGGGCACGGTGCGGCTAGTTCTGGATTTTGCAGGACTCGAGCCAGGAGCACTCGAGGAGCTGCGCGGGGAAGGCGTGTTCAGCCCCGCGCGTCCCCTCGAGCTCATGCTCCCGCGCAGCCTCCTGCCGTTAGGACTCTCCGACACGCCCGAAGGGCTCACCCTAAAGGTACAGGACTCGGGCGACACCACCCGCCTCACACTCTCCGGACCCGGCGGACGCTACGAAGTTTTTCCCCTGGCCGAGCCTACACGCCTCGTCATCGATTTGCAGTCGACGCCGGGGGTGACGCTGTCCCCTCCCGAAGCGCGAGCCCGTACTCAAACCGACATGCAAGCCGAAACGCAAGCCGACGCGCAGATCGACGCCCGCGAGGAACTGCTGAGCCGCCTGAGTGGCCCCCGGCAGGAAGCGCGCGTGATTGCTCCCGGTGTGACGCTGCGCGCCTTCACCATGCCGACTCTCGCGGGCAGCAGTCAGGTCGACCTCGTCGAGATTGCACCGGGATTCGGCCGCTTCGACGTGGCGGGTGGGTCCTATAACCTGCGCCCGGCAAGTGAGCTGACGGGAACAGCCCTCGTCGGTATCAACGCTTCATACTTCGATCCGGGGGGCGGACGCAGCATCGGCCTGCTCAAGCAGCGGGGCGTGCTCGAGTCTCTGCCAAGCCGCAACCGCGCGGCGGTCGGCTTCGGCTTCGGCACGCCCCTTATCGAGCGGCTTGGGGCACAGCTCGAGCTGCGTGTCAACGGCCGGCAAGAAGCGAGATTGTCACTTCTGAGCGAGCGCGTCACGCTTCATACCGAAGCAGGCAGCCTCGTCGGATCGCCGCGCCAGGGTGCTATCGTCGTCGCGCCGTCGGGGCAGGTCATGGACAATAAGGTTGGCCCGCGCCGGGTACCGGTCGGCGGGTTCGTCCTCTCGTATCAACCGGACGTGCGCAAACTGGCGCTCGTCAACGCCGGGGACGCCCTCGAGTTTCGTCTCACCACCAGACCCGACGCGTGGCGTTTCGTGCCAGAAGCTGTCGAGGCAGGTCCACTCCTCGTCACCGGAAGCCAGAGCGCCTACCGTCCGGGGCTCGAGGCCTTCGACACAGCGGACACGGAGAGCAACATCAACCGCCGCACTACCCGCGCCGCACTCGGCGTCCGGCGGGATGGAACCGTGCTTCTGCTTGTCGCCACACAGCTGACGACAGCCGAACTGGTTCCACTCTTCTTGCAGCTGCGTGCCGAGGCTGCCCTGCAACTCGACTCGGGCGGCAGTTCCACGCTCGTCGTCGGTGGAGACGTGATCAACCGCCCGGCCCTGGCGCAGCGCCGCGTCGCCACAGTTATCCGCTACACGCCCAACCTGAACGCAGCAGGATCGGCGGGCGCAGGTGTGGCGCAGGATGAAACGCGGTAGAGTGAGGGTAGTGAAAACAAAGGTTATGCTGATTGCTTTCGGCCTTCTCGTTGCTGGATTCGGCGCACGGGCACAATTCGTAGAGAACGTGGAGAATAGCGACGTCACCTTCGACCTGGGGTTCGGGGGCGAACTCGTTGCGGACGCCTGGAACCCGCTTCGCGTCACCCTGCGCGATCAGGGGGAGGCGGAGCTGCTTCTCGAGCTCGACGTCGGAACACTGCGCGAGGGTAAAAAGACGCTGCGCTACAGCGCCGAGCTGGCGGGGGGGGCAGGTCTTTACACCTTCAGCGACGACGTCTACCTGCCGAGCTGGCGGGCATTTTCCTGGCTCGTCCGGACACCGGAGGAGGTCTTGGCGAGTGGCAGCATCGAACGTCGCCGCGCCGATTCCAAGGCGCTCGAGCTGGTTCTGGCCCGAGACATAAGCGCGGGCAACCGCTACTATCCGGCGGGCAGCCGCGTCGTCGACGTGATACCGAGCGACCTACCCGAACGCGCCGCGTCTTACGACGGGGTCTCGAGCCTGCTCATCTTGCCAAGTACCACGCCCCCCTCTGCGGGCGCAGTCGCGGCAGCGGCAACCGCAGGAGCAACCACAGTCCTTGCCGGACCCTTTGGAACAGGACACGCTGCCGTCCTCGGACTGGCCGCCGAGCCGTCGCAGCGCCTCGGCGCAGGCTGGTTGGTACGCGTACCGTCCTTGGAGGTCCCGGCGGTAAGGGAAGGTCTTTCGCACCGGGGCCTCGAGCCCGACGCGCTCGCTGCCGCGCTGCTGAGTCCCGACCTGACCCGCACCCCGCCCAACACATCCGTCCTGCTGGTGCTCGCGGTCCTCGGGGCCTACGCCTTCATTGCCGTCCTGCTCATACGCTTCGGACGGGCTGCAGGCCTCCTGGCCGCGCTACTGCTCGGCGGTGTCCTCAGTCTCGGAAGCGGACGGCTCCGCCCTGAATCACTGCTCCTGACGCGCACCCGCACACTCAACGTAGGTGGCGGCGACCTCGCCGTTGAGCTGGACCTCGACACACTGTTTTCCTACCCTGCACAGACCGCCCGTCTCCCGCAGCCGCTGCACCCGCTCGAGCCCGGTAGTCTCGCTCTCTGGCAAACCGGACCGGAGCGTTTCGAAGCAGATCTGCCCCGGTACGACACCGTCGTACTTCTCGGCAAACCGCACGTGACCTCTGCAACGCTGCGCTGGCAGGACGGCGCACTCGCCAATGCGGGCGCAACCCCCCTCACGGGCGTCTTCGACAGCGAAAACGGTGCCCAACCCGACCTCGAGGCGGGGGGCAGCGTAGGCCAGCAGAGCGGCAACCTCATCGCTCCCGACCTCTACGCCAAGCTGCTCCCACTGCTGCCTAGAGGCAGCGCCCTGGCGCGCGATGGAGGCACGGTTTACGTCACCCTGCCCCAACCCGACTCCGGAGACGGACTGTGAAGCTGCTCCTGCGGACAGCTCATCGCCTCACCGAACCGGACATGGTGCAGGCGCTCGTCGTGGCTTTCGTTGCCTTGCTCTTCGCCCTCGGTGTGAGCTGGCCTGCAAGTGCCCGGCCCAATGTTTCGTGGGACACCGTCGCGCAGGCCCGCAGCATCGCACTGATGCTGATTGCGAGCGGATTCGGCGTTTTTAGCGCGGCCCGTGTCCGCCGCACGAGCCACCTCGAGACTTTCCTCGCACTCCTCTTGTTCGTCCCGCTGCTGTGGCCGCTCGAGGGCGCAACCTACGCGGCGAGTTACCCGACTACCCCGCTCTGGTGGATCCTCCTTCAACCCCTGCTCGATGTCGGCACTTACTTTGGCGTGGGGTTGCTCCTCGGCCTCGGTACACGGCGCGTCGCTATCCTCTGGGCGTTTTTTCCGCCACTGCTCCTCGCTGGCCTCATCGGGCTCAGCATCTGGCTGCGCGAACCGCTCTTGAATCCCCTTGTCACCGCACTCCGGGTTTCCTGGGTTCACCTGGGCGTGACAGCGCTCCTTTTTGCCCTCACCTTATCGTTCTGTATTCGGAGTACCATGAAGGTCGATCATGAAGATTGACGCTTCCAAACGCGTGAGACCACGCCGGGAAGGCCGCCCGGTCCATCGGCAGCTGGCACGTCAGCGCGCCGGACAGCGGCGCCTTTTGCTCGGTAGCGTGCTGGCGTTCGTCCTCGTTCTGGCCTCTTGGCTCGCGGGCCTGAGCTGGGAAGGGCAGCTCGTCGCTGGAGGTCTCGGTCTCGTCGCTGGCGCTCTCTGGCGCGCTCGTCAAGCGGGTGAGCGGGCCGAGCGCTGGGCTTTCGACTGGCTCGAGACGCAGATGGGGCTCAGCTACCAAACTGCTGTCGAGCTTGGCGAGAGCGACGCGAACGGTTTCGGCGACGCCGTGCGTGCGCGTGCGGCGCGGGCCGGATCCCTCGAGCGTCCCGTCTTGCAGCCGTGGTTCGTCCCCCCCCTCCTCGCCACACTCCTTATTCTCCTCGTTCCCAACCTGGTGCTGCCCGATCTGCAGACCCCGCTCGGCAATCTGCGCGTCCCACTACGCCCGGCACCCGAACAGACCGACACCCCGCCCACCCTGGAGCCCACCGCGCAACCCCGTGAACGCCGCCCCGACGCACCCCAGACCGGAGCCACGCAGGACGCCGCACGAACGGAATCCGATACCCGGTCGCAAAACGACGCCTCGTTCGAGACCAACCGCGACGCCACCGAGGGCGCGGCACAGGCCGAGGGCGAATCGGCAGCACTCGAGCAGTTTTTGCAGCAGAATCAGCCGCCCATGAGCGATACCGGTGCCAACGGCAACGCGGGCGAGATGACTCAGGACCGACCGGGAGAACAGGGGGCGGGCGCGCAGCAGGCGCAGAACGGTGCTCAGAAGCAGCAAAGCGGCAGTGGGCAGGGCCAGCAGCAACAGGCGCAGCAGGGGAATGAGGAAGGAAACACTAACGGCCAGAATGGCGACCAGCAGGGTCAGCGTCCAAACCCGAACGCGCAGGGCGAAAACCGCGTGCAGGAGGCAGGAGGCGCTTCAGCACAGCCCCAGGCCGTTCCCGAGGATGAAAAAATGCGTAACACCGGGCGCACAGCCGAGGAGAGCGAGCGCAACAACGAACAAACTTCGACCGAGGGCGTCGACATGCTGCAGATGCGCAACTCGGCCTCGAGGGAAAAAGAAAACCTCAACCAGATGGTCCGCGACGGCGAAGCGAGCGAACGTGCGGGGACCGGCCCCGGCGCCGATATCGACAGCAGCCGCGAGCGCCTCGGCGGCAACACCAACGCACCCGACCGCCTGACCGGCGAACGCCGCGCTGGACGCTCGACGATGGAACAGAGCGAGCGCCTCGAGCAGGGTCAAGTCCCCACAACGCTGCCCGAAGTCGGCACCGCTGCGTCGTACCAGCGGGCCAATGAAGAGGTCATTCGTGAGGGACGCATCCCGGCGGCGTACCAGAACATCGTCCGG
>JBMDWS010000211.1:0-1999 GCA_048594695.1 Truepera sp.
TAATGAGGGCGCCGTGGCGCTGACCGTCAACGGCGAGCCGATCTATGAACTCGATATCGCCCGCCTCGAGCAGCAGCCCCCTTTCAATGCCATCCAGGAAGGTCCCGTAGCCGACGATTTGCAGCTCGTCTTGCTCGACGAACTTGCAACGCAGTCGCTCTTGCAGCAGGCCGCCTCGGGACAGAGCGTGTCCAGCGGGGAAGTGCGCGACCGGGTCAACGAGTTTCGCGCCTCGCAAAACCTCGCGGGCCGCAACAATGACCGGGCCTATCTGAACCTGATCGCGGGCGCGGGCTACACCGACGCGACCTTTCGCGAGCTGATTCGCGAGCAGCTGCAGCAGGAGAAATACATCGCCAGCCTGACCGACGATGTCGAAGTGACCGACGCCGAGCTCGAGACATTTTTCGAGTCCAACCGCGCGGCGTACCAAACCGAGCCTCGCATCACGGCCCGCGAAATCGTCGTGACCGATCAGGCTGCGGCCGATAGGCTCTACGCTCGGGCGCTCGTAGGCGAGGACTTTGCTGCGCTCGCCCGGGAAAACTCGACTGAACGTGCCGAACAGGGTGGGGCGCTCGGGGCCGGTGAAGGGAGCAGCGACCCGCAGCCGGTGACCAGCGTGGCGCTCCCGACGGCAGTTTCGGAAGCCGCTTTTGCTCTGCAGGGTCCGGGTCTGACTACGCCCATCCAGGCTGGCGGCGCGTACCACATCGTCAAGGTCGAGGCCTATACGCCTCCCGAGCCGCGTCCTCTTGAAGAGGTGCGCGACGAGGTGAGAGCCGACGCCCTGGAAGTGAAAAAAGCGGGCGTCCAGGAGGCTGAGCTGCTAAAACTTCGCGCCGACGCGGCCATTGCCACGCCCGAGGGCAGTACCTATACCTATGATGATCCGGTCGTGGCGCGTGTGGGCGATGACGAAATTCGAGCCGCTGAACTCGACCGCGTGACCTATCTCAATCAGCAGATTCAGCAGCTTCTCACACCGGAATCCGCGGAACTCATCTCGAGCTTCCTGAAACCGAACAACCTCAGTCAGATGATCGACCAAGAGCTCGCCTATCAAGGGGCCGGTGAGCTTGACGCGGCCTTTATCGGCACGCGCGCCGTCGTTTCCCAGAGTGCCCGCAGCTATGTGGGCCGGGATGAAAGTGTCACGGACGCGCAGGTCCAGCAGTACTACACGCAAAACCGCGCCAACTACACGGTTCCTGCCGCAGTGCTGGCGACGCGGGTGAACTTTGGCGACCGTGCGTCAGCCTCGAGCTTCGTTCAAGCCCTGAACGATGCCCAAACAGTCGACGACGCTGCTATCCAGGCTGCCGCCGACAGTGCCGGAGGCACGGTAGAAAACCTCGGCAGTGTGACGCGTGGGAGTCAGCCCGAGGCGCTCGACGCAGCCCTCTTCAACTTCACGGACGGCATGACGGCCATGGGTGAGAGCGGCTACGACATCTCGCAGGTTCTGACCCTCTCGACACCAGGCAACCCGGCCTCAGGGGGTGCGGCCTCGGGCGGTGCTGTGTCGGGTGGCGCCGTGTCGGGCGGTGCCGTGTCCGGGGGTAGCGCCTCGGGTGGCGCGAACGCTGCGCCGAGCGAGCAGTTCGTGGTACTCGTTGCGGCACGCGCACCCTCGAGGATTCGTCCACTCAGCGAAGTGCGCGCACTCGCGGCGCAAGACGCCCTGTTCGAGCGCCAGACCGAGGCGCAGCAGACCTGGCTCGACGGCCTGCGCAAGGATATTCCTGTCGAAAATCTGCTTGAGCAGACCGAAGCCGACGCAAGCCCCGAAGCGCAGCAGACCGCTGCTGAAACAGCGCGGGCAGCCGCCGCAGCGGCGGCGAGCGGGGGCGCAGCTAGTGGCGGCGCAACAAGTGGTGGTACCCTTGTCCCAGCCACACCTGCCCTTCCATCGGGCGGCGCGAACTGAGCGCCCGCATTCGGTAAGGGAATCCTAGTCGACCTCAAGCCCTGCCCCGTGCAGGGCTTTTTCGTTGGG
>JBMDWS010000212.1:0-24221 GCA_048594695.1 Truepera sp.
GCCCGAAGGGATCGCGGACACGTTCTTCGATTATGTTCACGCGGGTGAGGCGTCGCAGGACTGGGTAGCGACCTGGAACGGCCTTTATGACCAGCTGGCTGCCGGGTTCGTGGCAGCTGCCGAGCCTTACGCCCAGCCTCCCGCCTCCCCCTCGCCCGCCCTGGAAAACACCGCTTACGCGGGGCGCTACCACAACGATTACATCGGTGACGCCGTCGTGACGAGCGAAGCGGGCGAGCTGACGCTACACCTCGGCCCGGAAGGCAGGGCGTTTCCCCTCGAGCACTGGGACCGTGATGTTTTTCTCTACTATCCTGTCCTCGAAGCGCCAAACTTTCCCATAGGCGTGACGTTTTCTGTCGGCCCGGACGGTCGTGCCACGGGCGTCGTGATTGATGACCTCAACGGCGACGCTCAGGGAACCCTGACTCGAGCCAGCGAGGTCACTCCGTAGGGCCCACTCAGGTGTTAGGGGAGATATGCTGCACATTCGCGTTACGTCGTTATTCACTCTGCTTCTGGTGTCTCTCCTTGCTCTGACGCTCGGTGCGTCGAAAAGGTCAGTACCAGCACCGGACGTAGCGGCGCTGCCGCTGCCGACATCATTATCCCTGCAGGCCTATGAGAAACAGCTTTACGCTTTTCTGGAGGCGCGTGAATACGTCGAGTTGGGCTGGGCCAAGGACAAGTACGTACGCGACACCGGCCCTTTTCTTGCCGGAGCTTCGTTTGGTACACACCAGGCGGTCCGGGTCTATTACTCTCCCGAGGTCGAGGCGTGGGTGAGGGCGGGTCGCCCCAAAGATAAGGCGATACCCAACGGCGCGATGATCGTAAAAGAGATGTACGCGCCGCCTGCCACGCGCTATGGGGGCATGGACGAGGCCCAGATCGCCAAGGCGATTGCCGGCTGGACCGTGATGGTCCGTGACGCCTCGGGTTCGCGTGACGGCTGGTTCTGGGCCTACTACGCACCGGGGCAAGACGTCGATACCAACGCGTACCCGTTCAGTTATCCCAATGCGGGCTTCGGCCAATACTGCGTGCGCTGCCACGCCTCGTCTGAGGGCAGCTTTACCTTTTCATCTCTCGATAATATCGAAGGCACACCTAGCGAGCCGCTCAGGTTTCGCGTGGACAATTCTTGGCTGGAAACGGACCCTGTCGACAAAACGCTCTTGGCCCCTCACATCGCTCAGGCGGAAGCACAGGAAGTCTTGCCTGTCAAGGAAGTCAAGCCTCTCAGCCGCCCGAACCCCGCCTTTCTCGAGACCTTCAGTACCGTTGAGCAGGTGGCTCTAGAGAGTGTGGTCAAGCTGCCGCCGGTCACGCTCGATCACGTCGTCGCGCCTGCTGCGCCGCCTATGGCGCCCGAGCATTTCCTCACCTCGGATCAGTGCATGTCGTGCCACGATGGTCAAGGTCTCCCGTTCGGTCCGAACATGTTTATCCCTGCCGACAAAACGCATCAGGCTGTCAACCTTTCGCCCTACGGTGAATGGAACTGGTCGATAATGGGCCTCGCTGGGCGCGATCCGATCTTTTACGCGCAGCTCGAGAGTGAAGGCGCACTGTTCCCCACCCAAAAGGGCACCATTGAAAATCTCTGCCTTACCTGTCACGGGGCGATGGGGCAGAGGCAGTGGCATGCCGACGGAAACGCGAGCGATTACACCCTCGACAAGCTGCTGATCAGTGACGTGACCGATCCCAACCACGCTTACGGCGCGCTTTCCCGAGACGGCATTTCCTGCATGGTCTGTCACCAGATCGTCGACGATAAAAAGCCACTGCGCGATATCGTCACCGGGAACTTCGAGGTTTCGGGACCGGTAGACGGCGTAAGCAAGATCTACGGCCCGGTCAGCAGTCCGGCGCGGCTGCCGATGGTCTCTTCGCTGGGTCTTGAGCCCGAGGAGAGCGCTTATATCTCGACGTCGCGGGTCTGCGCAGGGTGCCACACCATCTATCTGCCTGTTTTCGATAAGGCAGGCAAAGAACTCAAAAAGGCGTTTGAACAGTCAACGTACCTGGAGTGGCTAAATAGCGACTTCCAGAATGAACTCGGCGCCGGGAGCGACCCGCAGACCTGTCAGAACTGCCACATGACCGATGAGTACCACGGTCGGGATCTGGCCTTTCAGATCGCCAACATTCAGGACCAGACCTACCCCGAAGCCGATCACTTGGCACCGCTAGCCGAGATCACCGTACCCCTGCGGGGGCTTGGCGGCCCCGATCTGCCGCCTGATCTGGACCGGCTTGGTGACGAAACCTTCAAGCGTCACACGCTTCTAGGCATCAACCAGTTCGGCCTCGAGATGTTCAATCAGTTCGACGATATCCTGGGCGTGCGCAAGACCGACTATATGACGGGGTCGGCCAACGGGTTGCAAACCGCCATTGCCGAGAGCGACCGCCTTGCCAAGCACGAAACGGTCAAGGTCGAGATTCTGGACAAATCCCTCGAGGGAAACAGGTTGACCGCCCGCGTTAAAGTCACCAACCTGACAGGTCACCGCTTTCCTTCGGGTGTGGGGTTCCGCCGGGCATTTCTCGAGTTCCAGGTCAAAGATGCCCGTGGCAAGGTCGTGTGGGCCTCGGGGCGAACCAATTCGGTAGGCGTCATCACGGACGCTGCGGGCAGGCCCTTGCCGCAGGAGTTCCTCGAGCCCGACCCCACGACGGGCGAGGAGCGTTTCGAGCCGCACTACCAGACCATCACCCGGCAGAATCAGGTGCAGATCTACGAGGAACTCACCAAAAATCCCGAGGGGGCCTTCACGACGAGTTTCCTCGCGCGCATGGATACGCTCAAGGATAACCGCTTGCTGCCCAAAGGCTGGACGAGGGCCGGGCCAAAAGGCTTCGGGGCGTTTTACTCGCCTGACGCTGCGGAGGCGGAAGAGGCGCTTTCGGCCACCTATCCCGAAGGCAATGTGCTCGAGGATAAACAGTTCCTGGACGGGAGTGGATCGGATATCGTGACCTACCGCCCGACCCTGCCCCTCGGCGCTTTGCGGCACGGACCGCTGACCGTTACGGCAGCGCTCTACTATCAGGCTATCCCGCCCCGCTATCTGCAAGACCGCTTCACTACGGCGCAGGGTGACAACACCAGGCGGCTCCACGCGCTCGCCAGCCACCTCAACCTTTCCGGCACGAATATCGAGAACTGGAAGCTGCTAACCGACTCTGCGCGTGCCCGGCTCGAGTAAGGTCGCTGCTTGGCAACCCGATGACCGGTGAAACGAATACAAGCCGCGCTTCTGTGCCCCAGGTCGGGAACGATTCCCCGTACCTGGGGCGGGTCGCAGCGGCAGCTTTTCTGCAAAACGCCCTGGTGTCCTTTATCTTTACGGCGCTCAGCGTCGCCACGCCCTATATCGGGACCGCGCTCGGTGCGAGTTCGCAAGAAGAGTTATGGTTGACCGACGCTTTTCTCATCGCGCTGATTTGCGTGACGCCGTTTAGCGGGTTTCTCGCCGCCAGACTGGGCCGGAGGTCGCTGTTACTTGTTTGCGCCGCGCTGACGACATGCTTGTTTACTGCCGGAGCGCTTTTTGGGAGCCTGCCGCTTCTCACGGCCCTCTGTTTTCTGGCCGGAGCCTCGAGCGCCTCGGTCGTGCCGACCACGCAGGCTGCCCTCGTACACGTTTTCCCGGGCGAGCGCCGCAGTGTGGCGATGGCTGTTTGGGGCGCAGGTACGACCACAGGTATCCTCCTCGGTGCCGCGCTGACGGGTTGGGCGCTGACGGGATCGCCCTGGCAGACGGTGTTTCTCACGGTTTGGCCCGTTGGCATCGCTGCACTGGCTCTGACCTTGGCTTTGCCCCGGAGCTCAGAGCCACCCGCCGCGCCTGCGTTCAAGCTAGACCCCTATGAGACGATCTTGCTGCTTGCAAGTCTGTTGGGACTTGGTGTCTTCGTCAACTTGGGGGACAACGTGGGCTGGTTTCGCTCGCCATTTATTGCTGCCGCCTTCGGCATCTTTTTGCTGAGCGCGCCGCTTTACGCTTGGCGAGCGCGTCACCTGTCGGGAGGGCTACTCGGGGTGTCCGTGTTGCGAAACGTTCCCTTCGCTGTCGCATCTGGTTTCACTTTCGGTGCCGCTTTTTTCAGCACGGGCCAGTTCCAGATCGATCTGCTCGGTGGACCCTTGGCGCTGCACCCCGACGTGCTCAGTCTCCGCAGCTCACTGGGCGCTGCTGCCCTTCTGGCGGGCGTTGTGCTGGGGGGCGTGCGCCTGCGCCTGGTGAGTATCGGCAGACTGGTTGCGGGCGCTTTTGTCGTTGTCCTGGTGGGCAAGTATGCGTTTACCCGCTATACCTTCGGCCTCACAGTGCTGGAGGCGGTCTGGCCTCAAATCGTGACGGGGTTCGGCCTTGGACTGATTTCAACGCCGCTCGCGGTATGGGCTTACAAGACGCTACCTCACTCCGCGACCAAAGACGCAGCGAGCCTATTCGCGCTAGGAACGCAACTCGGAAGCGCCTTCGGTATTGCGCTGCTCGGTATTGTCCTGAGCCTTCTGCAGAACCGCCGGGTGTCTCTGGTGACGCCTGGACGCTCCTCCCTCGAGCCCTTCTACGCGGTGTTCTGGATAGAATTTTTTGGGACGGTGCTGCTCCTTCTCACGACGCTGCTGGCGTTCCGGTCGCGGAAAAACCGTTCCTAGCAGGCATGTCTACCGAGTACTAACACTGCTCTCCCACGTGGTACCGAAACGGGCGATAGTCATATGCTGTTGGAACCCTGTGCGCCGACCTTTTTCGGGTGACCTACTCCGCGCTGAGGCGCTGCGCTTCGGTCAGAAAGAAGCTGAAGGTGGTGTTGTCGGGCTCGAGTTCGGCGGCACGACTATAGGCGTCCTCGGCCTCGGTATAGCGTCCCCCCTCAAAGGCCAAACGGCCCAACCAGCCCCAGGCGTCGGCGTAGGTAGGGTTCTCCTGGACAGCTTTTCTGAACGCCGCCTCGGCACCGTTGAGGTCGGCCTGTTGATACGCCTGTACACCCTGATTGAAAGCGTTGGCTGCACCCTGCCCCAGCCGCTGCTGATTCTGCGCCGCCTCGAGAAAGAACTTCGCGCTCTGATCGTTCGGGTTGAGCGTCACGACCCGTTGCCAGTAGGGCGCAGCCCGTCCGGCCTGACCCGACTCCTGAAGGGCGCGGGCGGCCCATGAAGCGGCGGCAGGGTACGAGGGATTGGCTTCGGTCGCCTCGACGAAGTGCTCGGCAGCGGCGCGTACCTGGCCCCGGTTGTAGAGGTCCTGTCCGGCGTAGAAGGCGCGGCCCGCCACGCTGCCCCAGCGTTCCTGGGCCTCGGCAAGGCTCAAGTAATAGTTGGCGCGAGTGTCCTGCGGGTTTCGGCGCACGAGAATTTGCCAGAAGCGTTTGGCCTCGGCCGGACGCCCGAGCTCGAGCGCCACGCGCCCAGCCCAGGAGACAGCCTCCTCGAAGTCGGGGTTGGCCTGTGCGGCGCGGCTAAAGGCCTCTAGGGCGGCCCCTTTGCGGTTCGTGTTATAGGCCGCCAGACCTTCGTTAAAGGCTTGGGACGCTTCGGCCCCGAACGTGCGCTGCTGCTCGGCGCGTTGCAGGTAGTAGCGTGCCGTCCTATTGCCGGGGCGCAGCGTAAGGACACGCTGCCAGTAGGTTTCGGCCTGGGCGGAACGTCCGCTCTCGAGCGCGATCCGCCCGAGCCAGGTGAGCGCGTTGACGTTGCTGCTGTTGAGTTCGAGCATGCGCTCGAAGATCTCTGTCGCCCCGTCCAGGTCGCCCCCGGTGTAGCGTGCAAAGCCGAGTCCCTGCCCGGCGCGGCTCAGGTTCCGGACCACAGTGGCGTCTGTTGCGCCGCCTGCCAAGAGATAGGCCTCCCACGCGTCCCAGGCACGAGAATCCCATGAAACGGCGCTGTAGGTCTCGCCGAGAAAACGTAGCACGTCCAGACTGCTCGGTGCGAGACTGCGGGCGTCTTCAGCCAGCCTAATGGCTCTGCGCCAGTCGGGCTGATCGGCGCTGAAAAGGCCGCTCGAGCGGCCTTGCTGCGCCGCTTGGCGGGCTTCTTGTAGCTGCGCTGCAGCCTCCGAGGGGAGACCGGGTGAGGCAGCGGTTGTATTTGGCGCGGTGGGGACGACCGTGACCTGGGCCTGAGTCAGCGGCAAGAGGCAGAAAGCGAGCAGCAAGAGGGCCGAACGGGCGTCCATAGGCTAAGTGTAGCGCGCACGGCTGAAAAGCGGGTGTGCGGCGGTGTCCCGACGCGCCGTGCGGCTCTGGGCTGCTAGACTATGCGATATGTTCGAGAGTCTAGGCGACAGATTACAAGGTGTATTCGACGGTCTGCGGGGGCGCGGACGCCTTACCGAGGTCGAAGTCAAGGCGGCCCTGCGCGAGGTGCGGGTAGCGCTACTCGAGGCTGACGTCAACCTCGAGGTGGCCCGCGACTTTACGCGGCGCGTACAGGAAAAAGCCATCGGTTCGGAAACCCTGATGTCGCTGCAACCCGATCAGCGCGTCATTTCCATCGTTCATGACGAACTCGTAGACCTTCTGGGCGGCAAGGCGGCGCAGCCCAGCCTTAAAAATGATGCCAACGTCTGGATGCTTCTGGGTTTGCAGGGAGCAGGGAAGACGACCACCGCTGGCAAACTCGCTTACAAGTATAAGGCGCAGGGGCGGCGTCCCCTCCTGGTCGCAGCTGATACTCAGCGCCCCGCCGCGCGAGATCAGCTGCGCGTGCTAGGCAATCAGATCGGCGTGCCCGTTCTGGAGGTCGAGGATAACGAGACCCCCGAACGAACCAAGGCGCGTCTGCAAGACTACCTGCGCGCGAACTACCGCGATCTGGTTATCGTCGATACGGCGGGGCGCTTGCAGATCGACGAGGCGCTCATGGACGCAGTTGCCGACCTTAAGGCGCAACTCTCGCCCAGCGAAACCATGCTGGTGATCGACTCGATGACCGGGCAGCAGTCCTTACCTGTCGCCCAGACCTTCGACGGACGCGTCGGTATCACCGGGCTGATCATGACCAAGCTCGATGGGGACGCGCGCGGCGGCGCGGCGCTCTCGGCCAAGCACGTGACCGGCAAGCCCATCTATTTTGCCGGGATGAGCGAGAAGATCGACGGCCTCGAGCCTTTCCATCCCGACCGTGTGGCAGGACGCATTCTGGGTATGGGTGATGTTCTTACGCTGATCGAGAAGGCCAAGGTTTTGGAGGGGGACGATGATGAGGACGGTCCCGCGAGCCTCAAGGACTTTACGCTGCAGGACATGCTCACGCAGATGCGCAAGATCAAGCGCATGGGCTCGTTTACCGACATCATGAAGATGATTCCCGGTGCGAACCGCATGATCCCGGCCGGAACCGAGATCGACGAGGGCGAGATCGGGCGTATCGAGGCGATCATCTCCTCGATGACCGATCGGGAAAGGCGTCAGCCCAAACTTCTGAACGCGAGCCGCCGCAAGCGCATCGCGGCGGGTTCGGGTACGAGCGTGCAGGACGTCAACCGCCTGATGAAAAATTACGAACAGATGAAAAAAATGATGAAGCAGATCGGGCGCCGCCCTCCGCGTAACCTGCCGGGAGGGCGTGGTCTCGGTCGCTAGAAGCCACGTGCCGAGGCTGGACGCTAGCCTCGGCGCACAAAGTCTGCTAATATGTCAAGGTTGCCCTAAGTAGGGTGGAATGGGTGTGCCGCAACGCCCTGGCGCGAAAGAAGGGCACATCCGGGAGAAGAGGATACCAATGGTTAAGATTCGCCTGATGCGCATGGGCGCAAAGAAAAACCCGCACTACCGCGTTGTCGTGATCGACGCGCGCAAGCGTCGTAGCAGCGACTACCTCGAGCTGCTCGGCTACTACGACCCCCGCGAGACTGTCGAAGTTCCGCTCAAGATCAATACCGAACGCGCCGCACACTGGCTCTCGGTGGGCGCGCAGCCGACCGACACGGCCCTGAGACTGCTCGAGCGCGCTGGCGTCACGGTAGGTAACGTCGAGATCAAGCGTGGCCGCGACTATACCGCCCGTACCGGGGCGAGCGCCTAAGGTCTGAACGTGGTCAGCGAACTCGTCGCCTACGTGGTGCAGAACCTGGTGGCCGAGCCTGAAAAGCTCGAGGTCTCCGCGCGGGAGAGCGGTCACAGTCTGTTTATCGAGATTCGCTGCGCTGAAGGCGACACGGGCCGGATCATCGGGCGGGGTGGGCGCACCATCAATAGCATCCGCACGCTCGCGAGGGCCGCAGCCGACGGGCAGGAGCGCGTCGAGGTGCAGCTGTCCGGTCACTGAACGCTGACTCGGTCCTTGTCAGCGCTCTCTACCGCTTTCCTGACGCTACGATGAGTATGAGCACACCCCCCGAAGACTACGTCCTGCTCGGAACCCTGGGCCGGACGTTTCAGCTTGCCGGGGGGCTACGCTTTTATCCTCTCGGTGACGCGGAAGAAGCGGCTATTGCTCAGTTGGGGCGCGTGTTTATCGCGGGCTTCGGTGAGCGCAAGCTGGCGCGAGTCCGTCCGGTCGGTTCGCAACTTGTTGTTTACTTCGTAGGTGAGGAGACGCCCGAACGGGCGCAGGCGCTCGTCAACGCCGACGTTTACGCTGCCGCGAGCGTGCTCCCGGAAACCGAAACGCCCTACCTCGAGCTGCTGCTGGGGCTGCCCGTCCTGTTAAACGGCGAGCCCTTGGGTGACGTCGTCGAGGTCATCCCGGCCGGGAATGAGCTGGCTCAGGATGTGCTGGTCGTCGAAACGACCTCGGGCGAGGTGCTGATCCCGCTTCAGGCCGATTACGTCGGGATTTCGGCAGAGGGCGTCACGCTGACCGAGCCTCCGGAGGGCCTACTCGAGCTCAACGCCTCCTAGTGTCCGATCTGTGAAGTACACCGTCCTGACGCTGTTTCCGCAACTCATTCGCCCCTGGACCGAGGAGGCGCTCTTGGGCCGCGCTGTCAAGGCGGGCCTCGTTTCATTTGATGTGCGCGACCTGCGTGACTACGCGGGCAACCGTCATCGCCGCGTAGACGATACGCCTTACGGCGGCGGTGCGGGCATGGTTATCCGGGTCGATGTGGCGGCTCGAGCGCTTATGGACGTCACCGCGCCCGACGACGTCATCCTGCTCTCGCCCGCCGGTGAACCCCTGACGCAGCCCCTCGCCGAGGAGCTTGCGACGCGGCAGCACCTTTGTTTGCTCTCAGGACGCTACGAGGGCTTCGACGCCCGTACCGAAGCCCTGGTGACGCGGGAAGTCAGCGTCGGGGACTTCGTGATGATGGGGGGGGAGGTGGCGGCGCTCGCGCTCATCGAGGCCACGGCGCGGCTGCTGCCGGGTGTACTGGGCGACGCCGAGAGCCACGCGCAGGACTCTTTCACCACGGGCATTCTCGACTATCCCGAGTACACACGGCCGCTCGTTTGGGAAGGTGTGCCCGTGCCGGAGATGCTCCTTAGCGGGCATCACGCCCGGGTAGAGGCGTGGCGGCGCGAGCAGGCGCTGCGCCGGACCCTCGAGCGCCGCCCGGAGCTGCTCGAGCGGGCCACACTCTCGGGAGCCGACCGTGTCTTTCTGGAGGCGCTCGAGGAGGACTAAAAAAGGCGCTTCGTCATGGAAGCGCCTTGAATGAAGTCGGAGCGAAAGTCTAGTTACTGCCCGCGCCCGCGTCACCGGCGTTGATGCGGGTGATGACTTCTTCAGTGATGTCGGGCACCGAGTCGGTGTTCGCGTAAACGACGAGCCCCGAGGTGCGGGCCGTTTCGTAATTCATGACCAGATCGTAGCCCTCTTCCTGTGCGACCTGCTGGATGACGGCGTCGATTGCCTGTTCGGCGGGCTGCGCCGCCGCGTCGATCTCCTGCTGATAGCGCTGCTGCGTTTCCTGATAGGTGCGCTGGGTAAGCTCGAGCGTGTCCTGTTCGTCCGCCGTGAGCTGTTGCCCGGCGTTGCGCTTGTCGATCAGGGGTTGCACGTTCTGCGAGATCTGCTGAAGTTCGGCCTGGGCCTGCTGTGTGAGCTCGTCGGCTTTTTGTCCAGCCGGGTGTGCCGCGAGAAGACGGGCACTCTGGATGAAAGCGATCCGAAACGTGCTGTCGGGCGCAGCGTCCTGGGCCGATGCGAGTGTAGTGAGGGGGGCGAAAAGGAGAAGTCCGGTGAGAAGGGCCTTATTCATAATCCCGAGTCTACCAACGAACGTATGAGAAGGTGCTAGCCACCTCCTTACCCCCAGATGCCTAAAACTCCACGTATTGCGACAGGACGGCCTCGTATACTGGCGCGGTGCTTATCGCCCTCTTTCTTGCGCTCTTCGGGGCACTCATCGGCTCGTTTGCCAATGTGGTGATCTACCGTTTGCCCCGAGGGGAGTCGGTCGCGTTTCCTGGCTCACACTGCCCCAACTGCAACCACGAACTTGGGGCGCTCGAGCTCGTCCCGGTCTTCTCCTGGCTGGCGCTCCGGGGCCGCTGCCGGAGCTGCCGCGTGCCTATCTCGGCGCGCTACCCGCTTGTCGAGAGCCTCATGGCGCTGGGGTTTTTCGCGCTGGCGCTGAAGTTTCCGCTCGAGCGCTACGGCCTCACGGTGCTACCGCTCCTTGCTTTGTTCGCGCTCCTGCTGATCCTTGCTCTCATCGACCTCGACACGCAGCTCTTGCCCGACGTCCTGACCTTTCCGGCCCTTGCGGTCTCACTTCTCGGAACCTTGCTCTACGACCCGGCGAGCGGGCTCCCGACCTTCCGGGGGGCGCTCTACGCGGGGGCGCTCGGTGCGGGCATTCTGGTCCTGCTCAACCGAGTCGGAGGGCTGCTCCTGCGCCGTTTTGCGGACACCCGTGAGCGTCTCTGGCCTGTCGGTATGGATCAGGTCAATCTTGCAGCGCTCGCCGGGACGCTCGGACTCCCTTTCGGCCTGGGCGCAGCGGCCCTCTCTCTACTTCTGAATCTCGTTACGCGCCGGACTCTGCGCCTCGCTGAACCCCTCGTATACGGCCTATGGTTGGTCGCGGTACTCTGTCTCAGCTTTCTGAGGCCTGATCCTCTAGGCGCGCTTGGCGCTTCGCTGGTCGCCTCGGGCGCTGTGGCTGTCATCGGGGCGTTTTACTGGTGGTTGCGTGACCGGGGCGAGAGCGATGAGGCGCTCGCCGAAGAAGATGATGAACCCGTCGCGATGGGGTTTGGCGATGTGAAACTGGCAGCAGTTCTGGGGGCGTTTCTCGGCTGGCAGCTCCTGCTGGTCGGGCTGCTCTCAGCTTTCTTTTTCGGGGCAATAGGTGGTCTTATCGGGCGGGCGCTCGGTCGGGGACGTGTGGTACCTTTCGGCCCGTATCTGGTGCTGGGCGCGTTTGCCGCGCTCTTTGTCGGGACGCCGCTCATTGCGTGGTATGTGGGGTTGTTAGGCCTTTAGCTCCCAGAGTCGGGCCAGGCAAGCGGCTGGGCATAATGCAGGTATGCGAGTAACCCGGTTCGGCAGAGAAGGTTGATTTTTTGCCCGGGATGCATATATTATCGCGTTTCTGGGCTTTTATGCCCCAAACTTTTGCTAGGACGTGGTTATGGCAGTTTCATCTGCACCCCCTTACATCGTAGAAAGTCTCCAGGGGCGCGACTTTCTCTCGCTAGCAGACCTTAGCCGTGACGAGTTTGCGGGGCTCCTCGAGAGCGCCCTGACCCTCAAAATGCGCTGGAAGGGCGGCGACCGCCCCAGGCTTCTCGAGCACAAGACCCTGGCGATGATTTTCGAGAAACAGTCCCTGCGGACCCGCTCGACGTTTGACATCGCCATGTTTCAGCTGGGCGGGCACTCGGTCCTGCTGTCGCAAAACTATATCGGCTGGGGCGTGCGGGAGACGATCCGCGACGTGGCCTTTAACCTGGAGCGCTGGACCGACGGAATCATGGCCCGTACTTACGGCCACAACACGCTTCTGGAGCTTGGGGAACACGCCGACGTGCCGGTCATCAACGGCCTCTCGGACCTCCTGCACCCCTCGCAGCTAACGGCAGACTACCTGACGCTTAAGGAAGTGTTCGGCGACCTGGGCGGCCTCAAGCTCGCGTACGTCGGGGACGGTAACAACGTGGCGCACTCGCATATCAACGCTGCCGCTCTGACCGACGTGCAGCTCGTCATCGCCTGTCCGGAGGGCTTCGATCCGGATGCGGGCATCCTGCAGGCAGCGCGGGAGCGCGGCGCTAACGTCACCATCGTGCGCGATCCCCGCGAAGCCGCCGAGGGTGCCGACGTCCTCTACACCGACGTATGGATTTCCATGGGACAGGAAGAGGACACCGAGCGCCGCCGCGAGGCGTTTGCGGGCTACACCGTGACGCTCGAGTGGCTGGACGCACTCTCCAAACGCGGCATCTTCATGCACGATCTGCCCGCCCACTACGGCGAGGAGGTCATGGAGGACGTGGTCTACAGCCCCCGCAGCCGCGTATTCGATCAGGCTGAGAACCGCCTCCACGCGCACAAGGCGATCCTCTTCCAGCTCCTTCGCGACAGATGACGAACCTCCGGGTCGGCATTCTCGGGGCGAGTGGTTACGGTGGCGTGGAGCTGCTGCGTCGGCTCCTCGCGCACCTGCACGTGACCGTTTCAGGCGTGGCGAGTCGACAGTTTCTCGGTCAGCCGGTTTCTGCCTGCTGGCCACAGCTCGAGGGGGTTTCTACCCTGACCTTCGGCGATACGGAAGCGGTCATAGAAGGTTGCGACGTGCTCTTTTGTGCCACACCGCACGCCGAGACCGCGCCACTCGTGGCACGGGCGCTGGGGGCGGGTAAGCGGGTCATAGACCTCTCCGCCGATTTTCGCCTCTCGGCTGAGGATTATACGTTCTGGTACGGCGCTCACCCTCATCCCGACCTTTTGGACCGCGCCGTTTACGGCCTTGTCGAGTTGCACAGGTCGGAACTTGTGGGCGCAGAGCTCATTGCCGTGCCTGGTTGCAACTGCACGGCGGCGAATCTGGCCCTCGCGCCGCTCGCGGCGCATGACTTGCTGGGTCCGGATATCACAGTCAACGTGCTGACGGGCATCTCAGGCGCGGGGCGTAGCACGTCGCTTGGCTTTCACTTTCCCGAAATGAATGAGAATGCCAAACCCTACAAGGTCGCGGGCACCCACCGCCATATCGCCGAGATCGAGGATACCCTGGGCCGCGTGCAGGCTTACGGGCGGCAGGTGCGCACAAGGGGTGACTACGCCAAACCAAGGGTGAGTTTTACGCCGCACATCGTGCCGATGAACCGTGGCATCCTGGCAACCTGTGTAACGCACCCGGCAAGGTCCGACCTGACGAGTGAGGGGCTGCTGGCGCTCTACCGAGCCTTCTATGACGGTGAGGCGCTCGTTACGGTGACCGACGATTTGCCTCAGACCAAAGCGGTCTACGGCAGTGACCGGACTCTCGTAAGCGTTCGCTTCGATCCGCGCAGTGGTCAGATCACGGCTTTTGGGGCTATCGACAATCTCGGCAAGGGCGCAGCCGGTCAGGCCGTGCAGGCGTTCAACGTGTCGCAGGGGCTCGAGGAAACGCTCTCTCTTTTCGTGCAGGGGGTGTGGCCGTGAGTTTGAGGCTACCACGAGGGTTTAGTGTCGCCGCTGGAACGGCGGGCATCAAGCAGTCGGGCAACCCGGACTGCGCGCTCATCGTGGCCGACGCGCCGCTGCGCTGGGCCCTGACGACCACGACCAACACCCTGAAGGCTGCCTGCGTGACGCGCAACCGGGCGCTGCAAGACGCGGGCGGTCCCTTGTGGGCGGTGGTGATCAACAGCGGCAACGCCAACTGCGCGACAGGTGAGGCTGGCGCGAGCGCAAACGAAGCGTTTGCGGCAGCGGCAGCGGCAACTCTCGGCGCGGAGCCGCACGAGGTTCTGACAGCGAGCACCGGGATTATCGGGGAACTGCTCCCGATCCAAAAGCTGGCGGACGCGCTCCCGGGCATCGCAGCTGCGCAAACGGGCGACGCTGCCACGCTGGCGCAGGCTATCTTGACGACCGATCTCGTCCAAAAAACCGCTGAGGCGACGCTACCGAGTGGCGCACGCATCGTGGGGGTAGCCAAAGGCTCGGGAATGATTCATCCGAATATGGCGACGATGTTCGGCTTTGTCCTGACCGACGCCGATCTGCCGCAAGACACGCTGCGTCGGCTCTGGCTGGGGGTCGTTGAGGAGAGCTTCAATCAGGTAACTGTCGACGGCGACACCTCACCGAATGACATGGCCTTTTTGCTCGCTAATCCGCAGATTCCGGTGGACGAGGCTGCGTTTTGCCTCGCGCTCAAGGAGGTCGCGCAGTCTCTAGCTCGGCAGATTGCCCGTGACGGCGAGGGTGCAACCAAGCTTCTCGTAGTCGAGGTCACGGGGGCTGCGAGCGACGCCGAGGCGCGGCGGGCGGCGCGGGCGGTCGTGCTAAGCCCACTCGTCAAGTCGGCGGCGCACGGCAACGACCCTAATTGGGGGCGCGTCCTGAGCAGCGTCGGAGCGACGGGGGTGGGGCTCGAGGTCACGCGTGCACGCATCTCGGTGCAGGAAACCCTCGTCTATGACGGTGCGCCGCAGCCTTTCGACGGGGCGGTGGTGTCGCAGCAGATGAATGCCGACGTGCTACGCATCGGGGTCGATTTGGCCGTGGGAACGGGTACGGGTGTCGCCTGGGGCTGCGACCTGAGCGCAGCGTATGTGAGTATCAACGCCGACTATCATACGTAAGCGGGCGCTTTAGAGAATCAGGAAAGTCCACTGTGAAGAAACGCCCTGACTTTAGCGTCAGGGCGTGGTTTTGCCGATTCGATCTTTGGTCGCCAGGAATTCTGGACAGGCGAAAAGGCTATGAAGGCTTACGCCGAGCCTCCAGTTCTTTTCAGGACGCTCCATAGCTACCGCACAGGGGCTGAATCCGTCTAAACTGACGGACGTGTGGATCGACCGGATGTTACGCCGCATCATAGAAAACGCGGGGCCGGTGCTTATCACGGGTGGAGAAGCGTACGGTGCTCCTTTTCTCGTCGAAGCCTTGGCACGCCAGCAGCGAGTCGCCTGGTTCGAGCTGCAACGTCACGTCAGCCATGACCCGGTAGCGCTCAATAACGCGCTCGCTCACGCGGTGAATAAGGCGTTGTGTCAAACACTTCTGACTGAAGCTGTTCCCTACCGTTTTGCTTTAGCTACGCTCGCACGTGACCATGTGCGCTACGGCTCCTTCAACCTCGTCTGCTCTTACAGCGAGCGTAACCAAGAGTTTAGAGACGAACTCCTGCGCCTTCAGTCGACCACGTTGCGGATCATTCTCGTCGATCATGATCCCGTTCAGTCTTTTTACGGCGTTACCCTCCATACGCATGAGCTGGCACTAACTGAAGAAGAAGCAGATGACTTGGCAGGTCCATATCTCAAACCGTCCGAAACGCAGATCCTCCTGGCTGCCACCGGTCGCGCCTACACCACGTTCACGCAAGCAGTCGCCCGTCTCGGCGGTCGTACGCCGGAACGGGTTCCCTCACCGACCGAACCTCTACTCCCTCAAGACCAGGAGACGTTCGTCGATCCTCACGACCTTCTGGGTGCGTTTGTCAAGCTCGGCAGGTATGTCGACGCTCTCGAGCTGGCCGCCCTGAGCCTACCGGAACAGGTTCCGGGCATCATCGGGCGGGCAGGGCCGGAATACCAAAAGCTCGGTCTCCTCAGCCGTCTGCACATCCTGCTCGAGAGTCTCGACGACCCGTTTCGGGCATCGGAAGAGGTTCTCGAGTGGCGACTCGTGAGCGGATTTCATGAAGGCGATTATGCCCACCTGGTGCCGCTTGTCGAGGAGACGCTGCGCCGCTTGGAAGCGCCCAACCTGCGAGCCCGTTACGCAGGTCTCCTCCTCGATCCGGTTCAGCGCCTGCAGGAAGCCGAACGGGCCGCTCGAGCCGATCCGAACCCCTTGACGTACTACCAGTGGGGACGCCTCGAGCAGGATGAAGGCAAAACTAATGGGCTGCTCAAGCAGTCGGTCGCAATGGCCGAGCGCTTCGGTTCTCCCTACGAGATCGTGCGTAACACCGCCGCTCTGGCACGGAGTTTTGCTCGCTTGGGAAACTTCCGGGAGGCCGCTTCTTGGAACCGCTGGGCGCAGGTCACGAGCGAGCGTTACGCTCTGAATAACGGCTCTTTGGCGCTGGGAATCCTGAATACCAACGTAGCGACCAGCCTGCTCCTGGGTAACCTTGACGCCCTCGAGGAGGAGATCAGCCGTGCCGCCGACGTGCTGGCAGAGGCGAACATGCTCGAGCACCTCAACTTTCGGGTAGTCCAGGCCAATTATTATGTGCTTACGCATCAGGCAAAACGGGCTCAGGACCTGCTCGAGCCCGCATACGCCGACAATCCGCGTCAGCTTGTCGGCGAATATACTGTTCCCCTCGTCCGCGCACTTCTGGCGCAGGGCAAAACGGAGCAGGCTGTGCGCTATGGGGAACAGGCGGTTGCCCTTTTGCGCGGTGAAGCGTCCTTCTACGCGCTCCCCGCCGCACTCGCGCTGGGTATGGCGTGCGCTGAGGGCCAACCGGAGAGGGCCGCGCCACTTCTCCGGGCCGTGCTCGACGACGCAACGCTCGAGGCGGACCTGAGGCTGCCGGCTGCTCTGCACCTCATCGTGATCGGAGCCCTGAGCCCTACTGACCTTGCTCCTGACCTCAAAACCCTTCTTTTTGCCTTGACACCGACAGCACTGGCCCTGTACTGCAACCAGAACGAAAGCTTTCAGCGCGCCTGGTCGGCGTTCTCGGAACCTACAGTACCCCTACGCATCCATGTGCTGGGGCGGGCTGACATTACCTACCGCAACCGCTCCCTGAAACTCAAAGGGCGTCAACTCGAGATCCTGACCCTTCTGGCTCTCCAGCCCGAAGGCGTCAGTCCGGAAGTGCTTCATACCCAGCTCTACCGCAATGCAGAGATATCGCTCATATCCCTGCGCTCGACAGTGTCGCGCCTACGCGCGCTCGTGCCGATTACAGAAGCGCCAGAGTATCGTCTCGATATTCCTTACACAATAGACGCCAGGGATGTTCTGGCTGCGCTCAAAGAGAGAGACCTGCGTCGCGCCCTCGAGCTCTACCGGGGACCACTCTGCCCCATGAGTGAAGCACCCTACCTCTGCACGCAGCGGGAAGTGGTCGAGGAGCAGCTCAAGCAAAGTGTCATGCACTCACAAGACCTTCGCTACTTTTTTCTTCTGGCCGAAAAACTGCCTGATGACCTCGAGGTGTGGGAAGCGCTAGAAACGAGCCTTTCTCCGGGTGACGAGCGCCTGGCTTTTGTGCGGGCCGAGCTGACCCGCGCAAAACGCGAGCTGCTGTTTTGACTTAAGGCGTGCTCACATGCTGGGGAGACCCGTCGAGCGGCTGGTCATCGCCCGTGTGCCACGCCGACGTCCTGCTTTTACTGGGATGCTCGAGTACGGCGATAACACTGGGTTCGCGAACACCTACGAGTTGATTGCGTCGGTTAAAGGGTGTCGTAGCCGACAAGATGCGCTTCGCTTCTTCTCTGGTCATAGGTCCTCCTGCCGCAAGCATAGGGTTTCGGCGGTGATCGGGCGATGTTTCGTGCAGAGTCAAGCTTGCATCGTCCCGGGCAAAACCTGCATCGTTCGGACATCGTGATCTCTTTAAACTCAGCTTAAGTTATCGTCTTGGGGGAGAAACCATGGGTAAAAAGATTGCAATCGCACTGCTGGTCCTGCTTAGCCTCGGGGCATCATTCGCGGGCGAGCGTAAGCCCGACGTCGGGTCGGTGAGCAAGACCTCGGTTCAGATCAAATAGCAACCAAGCCACATGAGTTCGGGGAGCTTTGTATAGCTCCCCGAACTTTTTTATGGCCCAGGGCTTCCCTGTATGGTGTGCTAGTGCGCTGGACGGATGCAGAGAGGAGCCCGAAACAACGTTTACCGATGGCAACGGGCGCGAGCTATTTTCCGCAGACACTTGTGCAGTCTGTCGCAGCTCGCATGGAACTTACGCTGTCAACTACCCTTCGGACACAGCAACCTAAACGCTCGAGCGGCTGTGGACCAGCATCGAGACCTTCGTAGTGAATCCTCACGTTTCTGATCCTGGCTGCGGTTTGGCGCACGCGTGTGACGCCGCCGATATCGTCACTGTGCTCTTCGGAGTGGCGCAAGGAAGTGTGTGCACTCGCTCATGCTCTGTTTGCGGACGCTCTTACACTCAAACTGCGCCCTGCACGCGCGAAAGTCTCCCTAATAACTTCGTGAGACGAGCCTAAAGCCTTTCAACTTTTCATGTCATGCTCCGCACACCGCGTTTTGATGCTGCTATCACCTGGACGCCGTACGCTTTGCCTGTCAGCGCAGAACGTGCGCTCATCAAGGAAAGGACGCTTCTCATGGACGCCAAAAAGGCTTTACTTCCGCTCTCACTAACGGCTCTTCTGGCAGGTGGCGGGGCACTCTACACTCTCTACGGGGGACCGCTCGCGTCGTACGCGCAGGCCCAAAGCGCGCAGAGTGCATCTAGCGCTACCGTCGCCCCGCTCAATGAACAACATGCTTTTTTGCAGGACGAGAATAACACCGTTGACGTCTTCAAAACGTACGGGCCGAGCGTCGTGGCAGTTAACGTCGAAGTGTCGGGCCAGCGAGTCGATCCCTTCACGGGCCAGAACGTCCCGCCGGAATTTCAGCAGTTCTTTAGGCAGTTCGGGATGCCCCAGCAGCAAGCGCCGCAGACCCAGCGCGGTGCAGGCAGCGGCTTCGTGGTGGATGCTCAGGGTCGCCTGATGACCAACTATCACGTTGTCGAAGCAGCGCTGCAGGGCGGAACTGCCAAGCTCAAAGCTGGGGCCAAACTCACCGTATCCTTTACAGGCAGCGACAAGGAACTGCCTGTGCGGGTGGTCGGGGTCAACCCGTCTTACGACCTAGCGCTCCTCGAGCTCGTCAACCAAAACGCGCTGCCCAAAGGGGTTACGCCCATTACCATCGCCAATTCGGACGGCCTCGAGGTCGGGCAAAAAGTTATCGCCATCGGCAACCCTTTCGGCCTCCAGTCGACGGTCACGACCGGTATCATCTCGGCGGTCGGGCGCGACTTCACCTCGGTCGGGCAGTTCAACTTTCCGGTCATCCAGACCGACGCTGCCATAAATCCGGGTAACTCGGGTGGGCCGCTGCTGAATTCGCGCGGCGAACTCATCGGCATCAATACGGCGATCATCTCCAACGCAGCCCCCGGTGGCGAGGCGGGATCGGTCGGGATCGGCTTTGCTATCCCCAGTAACGAGGTGACCAACAATCTCGCGGCGCTCGAGCAGGGTGGCTATAAGGACGTCTACACCGACAAGCCCCGGATGGGCGTGCAGGTCGCGGACATCTCCGGTTATCCGGTGTCGGTGCGACGCTCGCTCGGGTTGCCTGCCGAGGGCGAGATGGTGATGGCTGTCGAACCGGGTAGCCCGGCTGCCGAGGCGGGGCTGCGTGGCCCATCGTTCGAAGTCACGGTGGATGGGCAGCAGCTCCCGGCAGGGGGTGACGTCATCACCGCTATAGACGGGCAGAAACTCACCGACAGCGCCACCTTGCAGACCGCTGTCTTTGCCAAAAAGCCCGGTGACACGGTGACCCTGACGGTCTGGCGTGGTGGCAAAGAGATCAGGCTCGAGGTCAAGCTCGCTATCGTGCCGGTGTCGCAAAAGAGCTAGCGGAGCGGCGCGTGACAGAGAGGTGGGGCCTCACAGCCTCACCTCTCTTTTGCCAGCTCGAGCCGCCGTGTGGTCGTGCGCTCCAGCAGATATCTGTCGTGGCTGACCAGAATGACCGTGCCAGTATAGGTTGTGAGGGCGGCCTCGAGCATCTCGACGCTCATGTAGTCGAGGTGCGTGGTCGGTTCGTCGAGGACGAGCACACTGGGCTCCTGTACGATGAGCTTGACGAGGGCGATCTTGCGCTTTTGCCCTTCGCTCAAGTCCCCGAGCGGCGCCCCAAAGTGTGTCCCCGAAACGCCGAACGCGCCCATCAAGAGGCGTGCGCGTGGGTGCTGCCCGCGCTCAAAAAGTGTTTCGGGAGCCTGGGCATCGAGCGCTTCGTCCCAGAGCTGGGGCAGATAGCCTATACGCGCCCTGCTGTCCCAGTGGACGGCGCTTTCGCCCGGCGTCAGAAGTCGTCGCAGCAGCGTCGTTTTGCCACTTCCGTTGGGTCCGGCGAGCGCGAGACGTTCGCCATGCTCCAGCGTCAACGAGACGCTTTCCCCCAGCAAAGGAATATCCCACGCACTGAGGCACAGGCCCGTCAACTGCGGCACTGCCTCGAAAGCGACGCTGTAGCGCTTTTCCACCCACGGCTTTGCCTCTTCGAGACCCACGATCCGGTCCTGCAAGCGCTCCTTGGCCTGGATACCGCGTTTCATGAGCCGCGCTGCCCGCGCACCGATAAAGCCCCGGTCGGCAGCCCCCGACTTTTCTTTCTCCTTGCGGGCACCCCAGACCTTGTAAGTGCGCTCCTGCTCCTTGAGCGCGGTAATTTCGCGCCTCAGTCGTCCGCTCCGGCGCACGCGCTCCTGGTAGTCGTTCTCCTTTTGTGCGTAGAAGCTCGAGTAATTGCCGCTGTAGTGCGTCAAGGTGCCGCGCTCGAGTTCGAAGACGTCCGTCACCGTCTCGTCCAGGAACTTTCGGTCGTGCGAGACGATGACGCAGGCCGCCGTGCTCGCCCGAATCCAGCCTGCAAGGTGCGCCGCGGCACGCTCATCGAGATAATTCGTCGGCTCATCGAGCAGAATGAGGCGCTCGGGTCGGGCGAAAACCGCAGCTGATCGGAGCAGCCGCCGCTCACCTCCGGAAAAGCTGGCGAGGGGGCGCCCCAGTGCGTCCGGGTCGTACCCAAGTGCGCCGAGCGCATGGTGCAGGGTCGGTTCGACCTCGTAGCCGCCCCGTTCCGCGTACAGGTTGAGCAGGTCCGCGTAGCGCAGCGGGTCGGGGATATCCTCGGCCTCGAGCCGCGCCATTTCCGCGCGGATGGGCGCAAGGTCGGGATAGGTGTCGAGGACGGCCCCGAGCACCTCTTTGTCACCGGAAAGGGTATCTTCCTGATCGAGCACAAGGGGGGCGGTGTGCCGAATGACCTGACCTTCGGTTGGTTGCAGCGCTCCGCTGATGAGTCCGAGCAGGGTGGATTTGCCCGCCCCGTTGGCCCCGAGCAGCGCGACCTTATCGCCTGCGTAGAGCGTGAACTCGAGAGCCTCGAAAAGGGGGTCCGTCTGGACGTCGTAGCGGTAGGCCAGACCGGAAGCCTGAAGAATAAGCATAGGAAAACCTCTTCCATAAAACGAGAAGCCGTGCCCTGTGGGGCAAAAGATTTCAGATGGAAAAGGTTAGTTGGCCATAACATGCCGAAAGGATCGGCAAAGGCAGTGTAGCAGAAGTCGCCGGGTTTGTCACAAGTTCCGGGCAGGGTAGGCCCGCGTCCGATGCTCGTGCGAAGGCCGTTTCGTGAAAGGTGAGCGACATAAGGCTAAGCGGCTGCTCTGTTAGGCTTGGGAACGCAAGACAATCTGCGACCCATTAGAGGAGACAACGTGAGCGTTTCGCATAGACGTCTGGGAAAACACGGGGTTCTTGTCAGTAACCTTTGTCTCGGCACCATGAATTTTGGCTGGACAACGTCCGAGAAAGACGCTTTTGCCATCATGGACCGGGCGCTGGAACTCGGGATCAATTTTTTCGACACAGCCGACGTGTACGGGGGAAACAACGAGGACGGGCAGCACGGCGACACCGAACTCATCCTGGGCCGCTGGTTTGCGCAGGGTGGCGGGCGACGCGAGGCCGTTGTTTTGGCGACCAAGGTCTATAACCCGGTCACGCGCAAGAGTAATCTGGCCGAACCCAACACCGACCAGCGCAACCTCTCGGCCATGAAGATTAAAAAGCACTGCGAAGGTAGCCTGAAGCGTCTCCAGACCGACTGGATCGATATCTATCAGATGCACCACGTCGACCGTGAGTGCCCCTGGGACGAGATCTGGCAGGCCTACGAGGCCCTCGTTGGGCAGGGCAAGGTCGTCTACGCGGGCTCCTCGAACTTCGCGGGCTGGGACATCGCGACCGCCTGTCAGGAAGCCCAAAAGCGGGGCATGACGGGTCTGGTGAGCGAGCAGAGCATCTATCACCTCGACAACCGCATGATCGAACTCGAGGTCATCCCGGCGTCGGACCATTACGGCCTCGGTCTCATCCCCTGGAGCCCGTTGGGTGGGGGTCTGCTTGGCGGCGTGCTAGGCAAGATCGACGGTGGACGCCGCATGAGCGAGGGCATGATGAAGCAAATCGAAGGAAAGCGTGAGCAGCTCGAGCGCTACGAAGGACTCTGCAAGGAGCTTGGCGAGGAGCCCGCGACTGTGGCGCTGGCTTGGCTGCTGCACAATCCGGTCGTCAGCGCGCCGATCATTGGGCCCCGTACGATGGAGCAGTTAGAGAGCGCCGTGCGCGCCACCGAGGTTACGCTGGACGAGGAGACGCTCGGTAAGCTCGATGAGATCTTCCCCGGGCCGGGTGGGGCCGCACCGAACGCCTACGCCTGGTAGGAAGACCAAGCCTTGGCGAGACGAGCTAGTGATTTCTGCTCGAGTTATCAGGGAGGTCATGTGCGGAGCCGGAGCGTCTGACCGATCTGGTGGTAGACCGCTCTAGCCTCGGGCAGCCATGTGAGACCCATAAAGACGTGAAAGCCGCCGGGCGTTTCGTAGAGGTGTACGGCGGTTTTCACGCTGCTTGCTCGCGCTTTAAAGGTGCGTATGTCGACGATAAAAATATCGTCCGTGCCGCTAAAGATGTCGATGGGCGGCAGGTCACGCAAGTCGCCGTACAGCGGGCTCAAAAGGCGATAGTGGGGGTCGTTATTCCCAGCCCACCATAGGCCAGCAGGCCGAAGGCTGTCGACGCGTAACAAGACGTCTCGCGTCTCCACCTGACGGATTTCCGGATCGCTCAGGGTCAGGTCGAGCCAGGGGGCGAAAAGCACCAAGCGTGCGGGACGCAGCAAGTTCAGGTCTCGGTAGAGTATGGCCTGAGCGAGCGCTAGGTTGCCCCCCGCAGAGTCGCCACAAAGTACGACCCTTTCTGCCGGCGTGTGGGTAAGGACGGTGCGGTAGACCTCCTCGAGCAGGGAAATGCTGGTTCGTGGCTGTGTTCTGGGGTGAGAGGGTAAAGAGGAACCGCCACACTCGCGCCCGTTTGCTGGATGAGTTTGACAATGATGTCCCAATGGGCACTTGAAAGGGCGTTGAGGTACGCGCCACCGTGTATATAGACGATGTGAAGGTCCGACGCGCCACGTTTTGGGGTCAGGGTCCATACTGTGCTCCCCTGAACCTCTTGCCGACCAAGCGTACATAATTCACGCAAGGCCCGGGTTGGTGCTGCCGCACTGGGGTAGGGGCAGGTACGGTAGTAACGTTCGCTTTTCTCCAGGAAACCGAGGCTCGAAAAAGTGCGTGTCATGAGCTTAATCAGGCGCATAGGGATGCTTGGGTGTCGTTCAAGCTGTTGCATCGTCTGCGCGCGGCTAGAATTCAGGGGGCGTGTAGAAGTTGAGCGTCTCGAGCGGCGCATCTCCCGTGGCAAAGACCTCGTGCGTTTCTCCGGCCTCGATGACGATGAGGCTATGCCTGTGGACAGGATGGCGCGTGCCTGAAACGAGCACTTCGCCGCTACCCGAGAGAACGAAGAGCCACTGATCGGCCTTGTGGACACTCTCGCCGCCACTCGAGCCTCCGGGTGCGATCGTCATCACGGCGGCCTGAGCGCTGGCGGTTTCCAGAACGACACGAAACCCTTCATCGAAACCGATAATTTTCTGTTTCATACCCAGACTCTACCTCAGTGCGGTAACCCAGTCGCCAAGGGGCTCCGCTGAACCAGCAGCTTCTTTAAACCATGCACGGTCAAGCGGAGGTACGTATCGGGGCGGACCGCCCGCACACCCCGACGCCTATCCCTTTCTTATGGCCAGAGTCCAGAGTCCGTTCGGACACAGTCGATAAAGCTCGAGGCGATTTTCCGATGGTTGCCCTACGCGCATTCTTGCGGGCTTGCTGACGCTTGAGGTTCACGCCTTTATTGGGCTGAGGCTCGCTCCGAGCGTTCTCGGTGTGCTCTGGCTCCTCCGGGGGTATCTTCCGATCCCGCAGGCGCTTTACCTCTCGAGTGTTCAAGA
>JBMDWS010000213.1:0-13658 GCA_048594695.1 Truepera sp.
AGGTGACAACGTCCTCACCGTCGTCAAGGCTGGAACGAACACGCCTAACCCCACAGGCGGTGAACTCGATATTAAACCTGGGCAAGGCTTTGGCGGACCCAGCCAGGGTAAGAACGGGCTGGTGACCCTGAAGAGCATCACTGTAGATGGGGTCAGCACGAACAATGCCAAACTCATCCTCTACGGTAACGGTCAGCCGATCAAGACCATCTCCTTGAGCAAGACACCCAGCCAGACCTTGACCCTGAACGAGCCGAACGTGGGCTTTATCCAGGTCAGAGCCAACGACAGCTTCACCGTCGATGACGTGGTCTTCGAGCTGCCGCTGCGCTGAACACAAAGAACTTTCCACGCGCGCTTGACCGCAAAAGCCCCGGTTTCTGTCTGCCGGGGCTTTCCCTTTCTCTTGCCAAACGAACTTTGTTATCTGGTTGCGCCCTGCTAGAGCTGACTGGTTGGATGCTTGATCGGCGTTTCGGGTTGTACGATGCACCTAGATTCCCTTTGTAGGAGCGAAGGAGAAGCACATGAACGGCTACACCCAAGCCTTAAAGAAGTACGCGGTTTTTTCGGGACGCTCGAGGCGCAGGGAATACTGGGTTTTTGTCCTCGTCAACATCGTGATCTCACTGTTGCTGGGTTGGCTCGACAGCACCCTGAACACCCCTGCCTTTCCCATGGGAACTTTCGGGTTACCTGTGGGCACGACGGGACCAGGGAGCGCACCCGTGTCGGTCGACACCCTGACGCTGGGTCTTCTCGGCCTTGTCTATTCACTTGCGGTCTTCGTGCCGAGCCTCGCCGTGACGGTGCGGCGGTTGCACGACATCGGGCGCAGCGGCTGGTGGCTGCTCCTCGGGTTCGTGCCGCTCGTCGGGTCTATCGTGCTTTTAGTTTTTACCCTTCTCGACGGTCAGCCCGGCGACAATGCCTACGGACCCAATCCGAAGGCCGTTTCCTCATGAGCCAACCCGCTAAGGCTGTCCTGCCCGAAAGGGCCGAGTACAACGCCTTCTACGGACGTTACGTCGCTCTGGTACCACCGGGCGACGTCGTTCGGACTCTGACCGAGCAGATTGGGCCGACGCTGGCATTCTTGCGTGCGCTCGGGGAGGCTCGAGCCTCCGAGCCCTACGCTCTGGGAAAATGGACACCCAAGCAGGTCATCGGTCACCTCGCGGACTGCGAGCGTGTTTTTGCCTACCGGGCACTGACCTTTGCCCGGGGTGACACCTCCGAACTGCCGGGCATGGACCCCGACGTCTTTATGTCAGACGGCAACTTCGGGGCGCGAACCCTGAGCGACTTGTGCGGGGAACTCGAGCATCTCCGCCATGCGAGCGTGAGCCTGTTCGGGGGCTTGCCGGAAGCCGCCTGGACGCGTTCGGGGATAGCAAGCGGCGCGTCCGTGAGCGTCCGGGCACTGGCCTTTATGCTTGCCGGGCATGAGCGGCATCACCTGAAGATCCTGCGCGAAGCCCTCTGACCTGTTCCATGAGGCAAAAAGAAAAAGCCCCGCAGTCCATCTGCGGGGCTTCACCTTGAGATGTACGCTCGGTAGCGTAGAAAACTTAGAGCAGTCCGCCGCCCTTGACCTTGCGCCACCACTCGCGCCACTGACGCTTGGCAAAGCGGCGACGGTACGAGTTGGCACCGGCGCGCCACTCACCTGATTTGATGAGCGACCAGATAACCACCGTGGCGATGAAAAAGGGGTGCAGGACAGCCCAGGTCAGGGTCGTGAGGCCGCCGAGATCGCGCCGGTCCATCTGGCGCTCACCCAAATGCATCCCAAACATCTCCACCGCGAGCTTGACGCCCCAGAGGCCGAACACATAGGGCATGAGTGCCGGGACGAAAAAGGAAGCGATGATCCCGGCGCTGAGCAGAATACTCTGTGAGCCCAGAATCGAGATCGCCAGCCAGAAAAGCGGGTGGTAGTGCATGATGTGGTGGTAGCGGCTGACCCAGCGCCGACGCTGATTGAGAAGCGCGTAGAGGCCCGGCATGGGCTGGGTGAAGACGCGAATCTCGGGCGTGCTGGCAAAGACGATGCGCCCGCCCTGCAAGCGGCCCATGCGCTGCGTCAGGAGGTCTTCGTCTCCCGAAGGTGCACGGCCCGACGCGCCAAAGCCGCCGATGGCCTGGAAAGCGCTGCGGCGGTAGCCCTGATTGTTGGCCGATGAGGCGAACTTCCAGCCAAAGTGAGTGAGCGCCATCGAAGTGAGCATCAGGGAGAGCCAGTCGGTCGATTCAAAGCGTTGTACCGCGCCCGAGTCGTCGCCGGGACGGGTGCTCTCGACGTAGCCGACGACCATCGCCACGTCCGGTTCGAAGTGCGAGACCATGCCCGAAACCCAGGTCTCCGGGTACTGGCAGTCGGCGTCGCTGGTCAGAATGATCTCGCCGGAAGACGTCTGAATGCCGGTGTTGACGGCGTTGACTTTGGGGGAGAGGCGGCGGCTCGGCAGATGGACGTTGACGAGGCGAAAACGGCTGTCCCTCTGGACATAGTGTTGAATGATGCTTTCGGTCGCGTCGGTCGAGCGGTCGTTGACGATGACGAACTCGAGCGCCCCAGCGTATTTTTGCCCCGCCAGCGAAGCGAGGGTCGCACCGAGTTTGGCTTCCTCGTTGTGCGCCGGGATGACCACGCTGACCGAGGGTGTCTCAGCGCTCCGGGGCCGGGCATTGCGGCGCAGGAGCCCGGCGACAACGAGCAACATGAGCCCGATGTAGGGCAGCACCAGAGCGTAGAGGAGAATGAGATAGATGGTCATGATTCCCGTCCATTAAGCATGCGGTTATACACACAAAAGTCTAACACGACCCATGCTTTGTTGTACCTTGAAACCATAAGGCTCGGGCGAATGCGTGCGTCCCACTCGGTGTCTCTCCCGCTGAAACACCTAGCGCATACGGGCCAGCCCTTAGGCTGGTCGCATGGACCGCTTGCCCGAGGCGTTAGGTGAACATACCTCCTATCACGGTTGGTTGAGCGCGCAGGAGGGGTACAAGGATCAGATCGCCTTTTTCGCCTATCAGCCCGGGCGCGTGCTAGGAGAGCAGCAGGCCGTCTCTGGAAGGTTCGCGCCGTTTCTGGAGCGTCTTGCCATCACGCCCTATCGGCATCAGGCGGTGGCGCTCGACTTTACCGGGGCGGGCGAGAACGTCGTCGTGGCGACGCCGACGGCCTCGGGCAAGTCGCTCGGCTATCAGGTTCCCACGCTCGAGGTCATGGCGCGGGGTAAGAACGCGCTCTACCTGTTTCCCACCAAGGCGCTCGCGCACGATCAGCTCGAGAAACTTACAAACCTCGCTGCACCATTCGGCCTCGCCGGGTTTATCGCCTCGTTCGACGGCGATACCAAGAGCCATGTGCGGCAGGGCATTCGCGAGGGGGCGCGCTGCATCCTCACCAACCCCGACATGCTGCACTACGGCATCCTGCCGCACCACCTGCGCTGGGCGCGGTTTTTGGGCAACCTGGAACTCATCGTCCTCGACGAACTCCACGCCTACCGGGGTGTGATGGGCTCGCATGTCGCCAATATCGTTCGGCGGCTGCTGCGCCTCGCCGAGCGCTACGGGGCGGCGCCGCAGGTCGTCGCGGCGAGCGCGACCATCGGCAATCCGTCCGAACACGCCCGTAACCTGACAGGGTTGGCGTTTCGGGCTGTCACCGAGGACGAAGGGCCGAGGGCCGAGCGCGAGCTGCTCTTCTGGCGGCCACCCGACTTGCCGGGGCAGGCGGGGCTCGAGGGTCGTCGCCGCAGCGTGCATAGCGAAGCCGCCGACCTCGCGGCCCTCTTCGTGCGCTCGGGCCTCAAGAGCATCTTCTTTTGCAATTCGCGCAAGTCGGCCGAGTTGCTCAGGCGTTACGCCGCCGGGGTGCTGGGTGAGGCGGACAAGGCGCGGCTCAGTTCCTACCGGGCGGGTTACAGCGCCGAGGACCGGCGCGCTATCGAAACGTCTTTCAAGTCGGGCGAGATCACGGTCCTGACCGCGACGAGCGCTCTGGAGCTGGGCGTCGATATAGGGTCGGTCGACGCGGTGGTGCTGGTGGGTTATCCGGGCTCGCTCACCGCTTTCTGGCAGCGGGCCGGGCGAGCCGGGCGCAGCGGCAGGCGCGCCCTGACGCTCCTCTTGCCGGGTAGCGACCCGCTCGATGAGTACTACCTGACGCACCCCGAGGCGATTACCGAGGGGCGGGTCGAGCACGCGGTCGCCGACGCCTTCAACAGCGAGCTTCATCCTCGGCATCTGGCCTGTGCCGCTGTCGAGCACCCGCTCTCGAGCGCCGAAGGGCTGGTGGGTGGGGTAGACCTGGCGGCGCTCGAGGGCTTTTACGAGCGTCGGGGCCTGTGGTTTTACCGGGGCGGCTATCCACATGGCAAGCTGAGCGTGCGCGGAACGGGGGGCAAGCGCGTGCGCCTGCGCGACAACCTGGGCCGGACGCTGGGCGAGGCCGACCTCAGCACGGCGCTGCGCGAGCTGCATCCGGGTGCGGTCTATCTGCACCAGGGCGAGAACTATCTGGTACGCAACCTGGACCTAGAAAAGGGCGAAGCGTACCTGCTGCCGCACCTCGAGGACACCTACACGCAGGTGCGCTCGGAAACCGACATCACGGTGCTGGGTGAAACGGAGCAGTGGGGCCGCGTGACGACCGGGCGCGCGCAGGTCACCACGAGCTTTACCTCGTACGTAAGGAAGAGGCTCTACAGCGAGGCGGTTCTAGACGAACGGCTTCTCGAGCTACCCGATGTGTCTTACCCGACGCAGGCGCTCTGGTTCGCGGCGTCGGACGTGGCGAGCAGCGTGCATCCGAGCCTTCTGCCCTCAGCGCTGCACGCTCTCGAGCACACGCTCATCGGCCTCCTGCCTGCTTTCGTCCTCTGTGAGCGGGCCGACGTTGGCGGCGTGTCCTACCCCGTTTACCCCGGCAACGCTCAACCGATGATCTTTATCTACGACGGGTATCCGGGAGGTGTCGGCTACGCCCGTGAAGGAGCGGCGCAGTTCGGGGCGTGGCTGGAGGCTGCCCGCGATCTCCTGGCGAGCTGTTCGTGCAAGCGGGGCTGCCCGCGCTGCATTTTGTCGCCCAAATGCGGTAACGGGAACCAGTTCCTCGATAAGGACGCGGCGTGGGCTCTGGCGGAGGCGCTGCTGGCGAGACTGGGGCCGGAGCGGACGCTGAGCCTCGAAGCGTAAGCCGAGGGGTGAAGCGCGTCTGTAAGACGTGAGCCTGTGCCTTCGGCATGAGGCGGTGAGTACATGACCTAAAGGGCAGCGAAATGTGCGCGAATGGCGTTTCGGGACAGTGTTCTATGGGCGTAGGCACATGGTTTTGCCTCAAGTAGGGTAGAAGCATGTCGTTAGGACTCTTCTTCTTATTAGGCGGTGTTGCGCTCGGCGCGACGCTCCTGCTGCTTGGTGGCGGCAGTTTGCCCCCGGTTCCCCATCCCGACGATGCCGAACCGCATCTTTAGGTTGCTCCCGCAGTCCAACCCACCCCTAGGACGGCGAACCATTCCCCTAGGCCTGCGCCAGACGCTATGAATCCCCTGTTTCTCAACCACACTGCCGAACTTGGCGGGGCCGAACTCGAGCTGCTCGACCACGCCCAAGCCTACCCGCACGGTAAGGTCGCATGCTTCGCGGCCGGACCGCTCGTCGACGCTCTGCGAGAAGCGGGCGTCGACGTTGCCGTACTCAACACATCGGTCGACTTGACGCGGGTCAAACGTGGTTCGCTGGCTGGGCTCAGCCCGGCTGGCGCGTTCGGCCTGCTGCGTCTCGCGTTCGACGTGGCAAAGCTGGCGCGGGACTACGACGTCATCTTCGCCAACACGCTTAAAGCCTTGCTGGTCGGCGTGCTTGCGGGTCGCTTGGCCGGGCGTCCGGTTGTCTGGCGCCTGCACGACATCATGAGCGCCGAGCACTTTGGTGCCGCCAACCGCAAGCTCATGACGACAGCCGCGAATCTATGGGCTACCCGGGTTCTGGCCAATTCACAGGCGACGGCGGACGCTTTCGTAAGCAGCGGGGGGCGCGCCGCGCGCACGCACGTGGTCTATAACGGCATCGATCCGGACCTCTTTGCCGATCAGGAACCGTCGGATATCCGCGCGCAGCTCGGAATAGGTGACGCACCCCTCTTCGGTTGTTTTAGCCGCCTTTCGTCCTGGAAGGGTCAGCACGTGCTTCTAAAGGCGCTCGGGCGCGTGCCTGACGCGCACGCGCTTCTCGTGGGCGGGGCGCTCTTCGGCGAAACCGACTACGAGGCGTCGCTGCGCGAAACAGCGGCCCGGCTCGGCGTTGCGGAGCGGATTCACTTTCTGGGATTTCGCAAGGATATTCCCGCGCTGATGCTCGCGTGCGACGCCGTCGTGCACACCTCGGTCGCGCCCGAGCCCTTTGGTCGGGTGATCGTCGAGGGCATGCTGGCAGGTAAACCTGTCGTTGCAGTTCGCGCCGGTGCAGCCTCGGAGATTATCGCGCATGAAGAGAGCGGGCTCTTGGTGCCTGCTGGAGACGCCAGGGCGCTTGCCGAGGCGCTTTCGAGTCTCATAGAGCAGCCGGAGCGCGCCGTGCGGCTTGCCAAAGAGGGTCATGCGCGGGCTATGAGTACTTTCACGCTGGGCACGATCCTCGAGCAGTTCAAGGAGATCCTCGAGGATCTGGGAACACCCCCTTCGCAGACAGTGCCGACGGTGCCGTCCCGCTCGGGATAGGCTGAGCTTGGGTACAACCCATGCGCAGAAGTAGGGTTTTCTATATGCATAGCCCGAGCGGTTCTGTAGGATAAGCAGCAGGAGACCACTGCTGGGCCGTATGTTAGCCTCGCGCTCGCGCAGGGTAAGCCGCCGGAGTGTCGTCTCAAGGAGCATTGTGCGCGAAGATCAAACCGACTTTGGAACGCTCGTCAGATTTTTGCTGCGAGGGCTCGTTGTAGCCCTGCCACTCGGATTGCTTATGGCGGCTGGTGTCTACTATTTGAGCCAGCGTATTGCCCCGACCTACGAAGCGTCGGCAGTTATCCTGGCGACCAAGAGCACAAATACGTCGGTGTCGCAGAGTACGTCGCTGAGCGCGCCGCCTATCGAATCGTCGGCTTACAGCGCCATCGCCCTGACTCGCCCCGTACTCCTCGACGCGATTAGCCGCCTCGGCACGCAGAAGCTCAAGCCCGAGGACCTGCGTGGGACGGTAGGGGTGAGCGTAGAAGGCGACGCGCAGGATTTGTCGAACCTGATGACGGTCTCCGTGCAGGCAGCAACGCCGCAGGAAGCGGCCCGCCGGGCCAACGCTGTCGCGCAGGCGCTGGTGGACTGGGACTATCAGCGGGCGAGCCGAAATATCGGTCAGCGTATCGACACGCTCGAGGAGCAGATCGGTGCGCTCGACGATTCGATCGAGTCGTTGCGGCTCATGGGGCAGGTCGCCTCACAAACCGAGATCGAGAGCCGCATCAGCCTCCGCTCGCAGCAACAAGAAGAGCTTTCATATGCTCGGGCACTGCTCGATTCCGCGTCCGGGCTTCTTGCCGTGGTCGAACCCGCGACGCCTGTGCTCGTGCCTGTTGCGCCGCGCCCCGTATTCAATGCGCTCCTCGCGACGGTCGTCACGGTCTTTTTGGTCTACGGGATCGCGCTCCTCCGCAGTGCGGTCGACACGCGTCTGCGCGACGTCGAGGCTGTTGCAGGGGCGACAAATCTGCCTGTCCTGGCAGAATTCCCGGACAGCCGAAACACCCAGCTTCTCCGTGAAGCCGCCGACTTTTTGCAAGCGCGTCTGCTGCTCGCGCCCCCGGCCTCGGGTACCCGCGTGGTCTTGGTAGCAAGTCCCAAGAGCGGGGAGGGAAAGTCGACCCTGGCTTTTAACCTCGCCGAAAGCCTCACGCGCCACGGTCACCGGACGCTGCTGGTCGACGCCGACCTGCGTCAGCCGACCTTGACACAGCGCTACCAGATCCCTTCGTCGCAAGACTCGCTTCTCGACTTCATGAAAAACCCGGAACGCTGCGTTCCCACGTGGCTCGAGGTCGCGGGTAGCGCGATCGAAATGGTTCCTAACTTCCAGAGCACGCCCACGCCTCTGCTGGGGCGCGGTATGGCGGCGTGTATCGAGGTCTGGAAGCGGGACTATGAGGTTATCGTGCTCGACTCGGCTCCGCTATTGCCGGTTGCCGATACCTTTTCCCTGACCCCCCTATGCACCCACGCCGTGATGGTTGCCAACATCAAGCAGTCTGACCGCCGCTCGACCAAACTTGCGACCGACCGGCTCATTGAGATGGGTGTGCCGCTTGTGGGTGTAGTCGTTATGCAGGTCAAGCAGCGCCTGGGCCGCCGTGATTACAACCGCTACCTCAAGGTGGCCGCAGAATAGTCCGCGGGGTTGGCGGGAGTCTAGTTCCAGAACCCTCCAGAGGGCTAGGACTGTGTTCATTATCCGCTCGTTACAAAACGATAATAATGCGTCGTACAGCGAGTGTCCGTAACGATCATTCTCTAGGTTCACCAGGTTCGCCACGTCCAGGCATCTTCGTTCGATCTGAGGCTACTGCGCCCGGCAAAGCGGCGCCATCATTAAGGAAGGAGGGCGCAAAACCACCGCCGCAGTCTCTTGCGACTTTCGTGTTTTGCCGCTATCGACGATGATTTTTCCACTTGCAGCTTATCCTGGCGAGATCGCCGAACTCTGTATTTCCCCTCAGGCAACCCTGCACGAGGTCATTACGCTGATCGAGCGCACGGGCTTGCAAATCGCGCTCGTGGTGGACGAGAATCGGCGTTTCCTGGGAACGATTACCGATGGTGACGTGCGCCGCTGTCTCCTGCGTGGCGGCGACCTGAATTCTCAGGCGCGCGACGTCATGACTGCCGACGCGATTACCGCCAAGCCCGACCTGAGTCTCAACGAGGACAGCTGGTTGCTACATAAGCGCCTGGCCCGGCGAATCCCGATTGTCGACGCGGAGGGCGTGGTGGTGGGGCTGGCGTTGCCCAAAGATGAACTCGTGCCACAAGGCATCTCCAATCAGGTCGTGCTAATGGCAGGCGGGCTCGGGACACGTCTTGGCAAACTGACCGAAGATACGCCCAAGCCTCTTCTCAAGGTCGGCAGCAAACCGATCCTCGAGACTATCCTAGAGAGCTTTATCGAGCAGGGCTTCAAGTACTTCAATATTGCCGTCAACTATAAAGCGCAGATGATCGAGGACTACTTTGGCGACGGCTCGAGCTGGGGGGCGGAGATTCGTTATATCCGCGAAACGACCCGCCTGGGGACCGTCGGGGCGCTCAGCCTCCTAGATACGCCGCCGAGCGGTCCTGTCTTCGTGATGAACGGTGACCTCCTGACCAAGGTCAACTTTCGGCAGATGCTCGAGTTCCATCAGGTTCACAGGCAGCGGGCCTCGGTCGCGGTGCGCCGCTACGATATTCAGGTGCCTTTCGGCGTGGTGGAGATGCAGGGCAGTACCATTGCCGGGATCGTCGAAAAACCGCTGCTCAACCACTTTGTCAGTGCGGGCATCTACCTGCTCGACCCGGAGTGTCTTTCGCTTATCCCGCACAACACCTTTTACGATATGCCGGACCTGCTCAAGGCCACGCTCGAGCAGGGTTGGCGCGTCGGCTCGTTTCCGGTTCACGAATACTGGCTCGACATCGGTCGCCTCGACGACTTCGAAGCGGCCAACCTCGCCTACGCGGAGATTTTCCAGTGACGCCGGGCTCCTATGCCGACCTCGGGCGAGTCCTCGTCACCGGTGCGGACGGGTTTATCGGGTCGCACCTGACCGAGACGCTCGTGCGGGGTGGCGCGGACGTGCGAGCTTTCTCGCTCTACAACTCGCTGGGTTCCCGGGGTTGGCTCGATACCCTGCCGGCCGAGATTCAGGCGGGGCTCGAGGTCGTCTCCGGCGACGTCCGCGACGCCGGGATGGTCCGCAGCGCCGTGCAGGGCTGCGACACCGTACTGCACCTCGCAGCCCTCATCGCCATTCCCTACTCGTATCACGCGCCCGAGTCTTACCTCGATACCAATGTGCGCGGCACCCTGAACGTCTTGCAAGCTGCCCGTGAGGCGGGTGTGCGCAAAGTCGTTCACACCTCGACCTCAGAGGTCTACGGTACGGCGCAGTACGTTCCGATCGACGAGGCGCACCCGCTTCAGGCCCAGTCGCCCTACGCCGCCTCGAAGGTCGCCGCCGATCAGTTCGCGCTCTCGTTTTACCGCTCCTTCGGCACGCCTGTCGCGGTCGTTCGCCCCTTTAATACCTATGGTCCCAGGCAGTCGGCGCGGGCGGTCATTCCGACGGTCATCACGCAGATTGCCGCAGGGAAGCGGATCATCAAGCTCGGTGCGCTCACGCCCACCCGTGACTTCAACTTCGTAGCCGACACGGTAGCCGGCTTTATCGCGGTAGCCCGCGCCGGGGCGGCGACCGGAGACGTGATCAACATCGGCAGCAACTTCGAGGTCAGTATCGGAGAAACGGCCCGCCTCATTGCCGAGGTCATGAACGAGGACGTCGAGATCGTATGTGACACGGACCGTCTGCGGCCCGCCGGGAGCGAGGTCGAACGGCTCTGGGCCGACAGGGACAAAGCAGAACGACTGCTCGGCTGGGCACCCGAGTACGGGGGCGTGAGCGGCTTCCGGCGCGGCCTCGCCGAAACGGCTTTATGGTTTACCCAAACGGAAAATCTCCGGCATTACCGCGCTGACATCTATAACGTCTAGGACGCTGAAACCGCACAGTGGGTTCGAGATCCCTGGCTAAAACACACATGTTTGTAGGATTGCTAAAGGAACAGAGATGATTTACTTTTACGCCGACCGGGTCGGCGGTAAGAACGGGGGCGCGCGGGCAGGTGTGGACATCCTCGAGGCCTGCCTCCTCAGTACAGATACCCCGCTGACGGTCCTTTCCACCGATGAGAGCGAGATTCCGGCCCGCCTCAAGCGGCGTGGGGCCGAAGCGCCGCGCTGGCTCGAGCCGCCCCGCTTTATCGCTTTGCCCCAGCGCTTTGGCCCCCGCTTCGTCAAGCATGTGGGTAAATGGCTCATTTATAACGCGCAGGACTTCGGTCGGCGGCGGCGCTTTGACCGGCGTCTGGCACAGGACAAGCCCAAACTCGTCATCTTCAACGAGTTTCCGCACCCCCACACGAACCTGTACGAAAAGCTCAGCACAACCGGCAAGACGCTCATGATCATGCACGTCTCGCCCAAGTCACTGGCCTTTTTCGAGCGTACGCATGACCCCTCATATACGCAAGCCTGGGCGCTCGAGCTGCTCTCGGCCTTCGACGGGCTCATCTTCGTGTCTCCTAACACCCGTGACGCCTGGCTGGCGTTCGAGCCTCTCAGGGACAAGCCGAGTTTCGTGATCCCTAACTGCTGCCGGGAGGAGGAGGCGCAGGCGCTCCTGCAGCGAGACCGCGCCGCCGTGCGGGCCTCCCTTGGCATCCCCAAAGACGCCTTCATGGTGTCGTGCTTGGCCAGCGTCCAGCAGGGGAAGGGGCAGGACATGCTGGTCGCGGTCCTGCCCGAACTCGTCGCAGCCATCCCGAACCTGAAGCTCTTCCTCGTCGGCTCTGGCGCGGACTCGCCCTGGGCGCAAGGCCTCCGCGATGAAATAAATGCGCGTGGGCTCTCGGAACACGTCGTGTGGACGGGCTACCGTGAGGACGGCATGGCTTTTACCTATGCGTCAGACGTTCACGTCCTGCCCTCGAGGGCCGAATCGCAACCCCTGGTCATTCTCGAGGCGATGGCGCTCGGGGTTCCAGTCGTTTCGACGCGAATCGACGGCATCCCCGACATGATCGAGGAGGGTGTGAGTGGCCTTTTGTTCGCGCCCGATACGCCGCGTGAGCTGGCCCGGCATCTCATCCGGCTTTACCGGGACGAGACGTTACGCAAGACCTTCGCCGAGCGCGGCGCGGCGCGGTACTGGGCGCGCTTTTCCAAAGCGCAGCAGGTCAGCCGTTACGAAGCGGTCATTCATACCTTCATGGCAGACTGAGCCGACGCTGAACTGCGGCCTCAGGCTTTCAGAATCAGGCGTGAAGCGTTGCCGAAATAGACTTTTTCCAATACCTCATCAGGCAGGTAGAGGCCGTAAGCGTACCAGCGTCCCTGCGCGGGCACCTCGCTGCGGCTGTAATTGACGTACTCGTCCTCGGTCTCGAGCAGCCGGTAGTAGTGCCGGTAGCTCGCCGTGCTCGCGTCGGCGTCGGTGCCGAAAAGGATGCGGTCCTGATAGCGGAGAAAAAAGCGCCGCGCTGTATAGGGTTGCCGCCCAAGTTCGCCGAGGCGCGCGCTGATGTCGACGTTAAAGTTCGGACATTCGTCCAGGAGCGCCCCGACCCAGGCCAAGTTTTCTGCGTAGCAGCCCACATGTGCCCCGATAAAGGTGGTTTCCGGATGACGCCGGACGAGCCGGGCGAACGCTTCGATGATGGTGTTAAAGGGCGGATACTGCCTCCCCGAAAAGCGGTCCTGAGGTTCGCCGCGCAGCTCCTCCCAGCGCTCGTTTCTGGCCCCGAACGGCTCGAAAAAGGCCACTGGGTCGGCGATGTGAATAGTCACGGGCACGCCCAGCTCGCCCGCGCTGTGCCAGAGGGGCGAGAGGCGCTCGTCATCGACGGCGACGAGCTTGCCGTGCTGATCCTTGACGTGAAGCCCCAAAGGTTTCCAGATCTTAAGCCCCTGTGCCCCGCGCCCGACCTGCTCGCGAAAGCGTCCGGCGGCCCACTCCCCGAAACGGTCGCCGTGCTCGGACCACCGCGACCAGTCGACGCCGCCAAAGTGAACGAAGCGCTCGGGAGCGCGCTCCTTGAAGTGCCGCAGATGCGTGTCGAGGATGGCCTCACCCCAGCCGCCGTCGAGATCGACGACCGTGCGGACATGCGCGGCGTCGAGCGCGTCGAAAAGGGCCTCGAGCGGGCGCCCCAGCCACCGTCCGCCAAACTTCGAACCCAAGTGAATGTGCGCGTCGATAACAGGGAAGCGGGGTGTTTCGACGAAGCTCTCTCCGACGACGAGCTGCGACTGCGGCTTGTACTCGCCCAGGAGGATGTTCGAGTAGCGGTGCCAGGGGGAGGCCGCCCGTAGCGCGTCCCGCAGGGTGCGGGCTCGAGGCTTGAGTCTCGCTAGCAGGCTCTTGGGCTGAAACGGCATGACTGGATCCTTTTCTACTTGGGGTAAGGGTCAGGTATAAGGTGCGGCTTACGCCACGACCTCGAGCAGCCCCGCCTCGAGGCACGCTTTTGCCGCGGCAGCGAGGGTGGCAAGTGACAGCTTGCTCCGCGCTGCAACGTCGAGCAGATCGTGCGTACCGTCTGAAAAGTTGAGCACCCAGAGGATCGCCGAGAGGTGCTCGGGCGGGAGGTTGGTCCCACGTTCCGGATAGAGGCCACGCCGCCCGAGGTTGGGCTCGCCGAACGGCTCGAGGTTGCGGTAGGTGCGGTTGTGCTCGAGCGCCTGCAAGACGGTCTCGTAGGCTCCCACAGCCTCCCGCATCGCCGGAAACGACACGAAGTCGCGGTTGTCGTGCGAGGTGTGATACTCCGGATAGGTGCCGTACATCGAGCGCATGAGCGAGCCGACGGGCAAATCGAAGCCCGGTGAGCAGTACT
>JBMDWS010000214.1:0-3768 GCA_048594695.1 Truepera sp.
CTATGGGCCCGTTCGGTGAGAGCCTGCGCGATGGGTTCGGCGGGGGCAAAATCCATGTCGGCGACCCAGAGCGGGAGCACGTCGCCTTCGTAATAGGTCCACTTCATGCAGGGGCGTGCGCGGAGCGTCTCGAGCGTGACCTTATCGAACGGGTGAGCGTCGGTTGAAGGCTCAGAAGGTGGCATACGAGGAGTGTAACGCCTCATGTGCACGAACAGGGCTCTAAGCTGCGCGGCGTTTAGCCCGTATAGTCGGGGATATGAAGCTCCGCCTTTCGGTCCCAGATTGGGCCACACAGGTTGTCTCGGACCTGACCGATATGGACAGAAACCCACATCCCGTCGACGCGAGCAAGGTCGCGAGCTTTACCCTGGACCTGTCCGACGACGTGTACTTCGAGTACGCGTTCAGAGACGGCGCGGGCAAGCTGCGGGCCGATCCCGAGCGCGAGGAAAGAGCCGACAATCCCTGGTACGGGGAGGTTAGTGCCGTCTATGGCCCCGACTACCGCGCCGATCCCTACAGCGCGCCCCCTGACCTTCAACGTGAAGGTAAAACGCAGCGTGTGCGGCTCGAGTCTCGCGTACTCTCCCAGACCCGCCGCTTCAGTATCTACACCCCGAAGGGGCACGAAAGCGAAGCACTCCCGGTCGTCTATGTACAGGACGGTGTGGCGTTTTACCGCTACGCCCGGCTGCATCTGGTTCTGGAAACGCTCCTCCGTGACGGTCTGCTACGTCCGGCGCATCTGGTCTTTCTCGAGCCCATCGACCGCACTGCAGAGTACGGCTTCAATCCAGCCTATCGGCGCTTCGTTATAGAAGAGGCCTTATCCGAAGTCGAGCGGCGCGTCGCCACGACCGATGAGCGCGTAGCGCTCGGTGCGAGTCTGGGTGGCCTCGTCAGTATGCTTTTGGCGCTCGACGCGCCGGAGCGCTTTCGCAGTGTCGTGACGTTTTCAGGGGCGTTTTTAGGGACACCGGACGACAAGGACTTTTACCGCGCCAAGTCGTCATGGGTTGTCGACGAACTGCGGCGGCGTGAGCGGCTGCCCCTGCGTTTCTATACCGAAGTCGGGACGCTCGAGTGGCTCACCGGAGTCAACCGCGACTTGGCGCAGGTTCTGGAGGCCAAAGGCTACGCGCACCTTTACAGGGAGCGCTCAGCCGGGCACAACTGGACGAACTGGAAAAATGGCTTCCGGGAGGCGCTCGGCTTCGTGCTGGCACCCTGAGACGTTTGTCTCGTGCCCCAGGCCGCCAGGGCTATCATGGGGGCTGTGATCCAAGGGACGAGGGGGAACCGGATCTGGCGTCCGGAACAGTTTTCCGACCTCGAGCTGCTGCGGGCCAGCCAGCAGATCCAGGTTTTTCCGCGACACACCCACGACCACTACGCGATCGGCGTCATCGAGAGCGGCGCACTGGGGTTTTACTACCGAGGCGCAAACGTCGTGGCCGCGTCCGGGGACATCAACCTCTGTCTGCCCGATGAGGTTCACACCGGGCGACCCGCTACCGGAGAAGGCTGGAGCTACCGCATGTTCTACATCGAGCCGGGCCGTTTGGCGGGGCTCGTCGGGGAGGTGTCGGGGCGCGCCGACACGCTCCCGTTTTTCTCACCGGGTGTGCTGCGGGACGCTGCGATGGCGCGCCGCCTGGTCGCGCTTCATCAGCTGTTGGAAAGACCGGACGTAGGTCGGCTCGAGCACGAGACGCACGTTCTAGACGTTCTGGGTAGCTTTGTGCAGCGCTTTGCCGACGCGCCCTTAGCCCCGTTACGGAGCGGGCACGAACCGGTCGCTGTGCAGCAGGTCAGGGACTATCTGTGGGTGCACTACGCGCGGGACGTGACGCTTGCGGAGCTGTCGCAGCTCACGCAGCTGAGCCGCTTTCACTTGGTGCGTGTCTTTCGGGACACGATGGGGGTACCGCCACATGCCTATCTGCGGCAGCTGCGTGTCCAAAGGGCCAAACGTGCGCTGCAGGCTGGCCAACCCATCGCGCAGGTCGCGCTCGAGACGGGGTTTACCGACCAGGGCCACCTCACGCGCTGGTTCCGGCGGCTCTGGGGCTATACGCCGGGCGACTACCGCAACAGCGTCCAAGACAGCTCGAGCTAGGGCAGCTTAGGCTTCGAAGGGTCGAAAGGAGCCGCTATGTTCAGACGGTTGACCCTCTCAGTTCCCCGTTTCGCCACGCACGGTTGCACCGGAGTGGGCTGGTGCTAAGCCCCGAATTCATCCTGACCTCGCTCGTCATCATTCTGATTCCCGGGACGGGCGCTATCTACACGCTCTCACAGGGCCTTTTTGGCGGTATCCGGGCGAGCCTCGCGGCGGCGCTCGGCTGCACGCTCGGCATCGTGCCTCATCTGCTGGGGAGCATCCTTGGTCTGTCTCTGGTCTTGCATATGAGCGCGCTGGTTTTTTCGGTGCTCAAGGTCGCTGGGGCACTCTACCTGCTCTATCTCGCCTGGGCGCTCGGCCGCGACAAAACGTTACTGAGTCTTGGTGCTGCCGCTGAGCGGGGGCTCGGACAGATTGTCGGGCGGGCTGTGCTGCTCAACCTGCTTAACCCCAAGCTGACGCTCTTCTTTTTTGCCTTCCTGCCGCTCTCCCTCTCCCCGGACGCGGCCTCGCCGCTCGCGCAGATGCTCCTGCTGAGTTTTGCCTTCATGCTGCTGACGTTCGTTGTATTTGCCCTCTATGGCTTGATAGCGAGTAGCCTCAGAGACCGCGTTCTGCGTTCGCCGCACATTCTGCTCTGGGTACGACGCTCATTTGCTGCCTCGTTCGCGCTGCTCGGGGTCAGGCTCGCCCTCGACACACGCTAAAGGTCAGAGCTGAACGGCAAGGATTTAATTCCAAGCTTGACACTCGGAATAACGGTAAGGTAAGCTCGCTCAAATCCGAGTCAAAGCGTCGGATTAGTCGTGCAGAACGGGGCCAACACGCCCGGAGGGTTGCTGTGTGCGAGACCATTCAGCCAGTTGTCAGGGAAGATGCGCTTCACGCGGTGAGCCGGTGTGAGCACGGCACGGTATTTCTTACCTGGCAGCGCTGTACCTGGAGCTTTGATCCGAGCGATTTCGCCCGGCTCGGTGCGTTCGTGAGAGGCGCGGCCAATGCGAACTGCGCCCTTTGCAGCGGTGACTTCAGGCTTTGCCCGACGCCTGGAAGGACGCAGTTGTGGGTCGCCGAGGTTGGCCTGACGCTCGAGCCTGCGGAACTCGAGCGCCTTCGTAACCTGCTCGAGAACGCACTCTGGGCCATGCGCACGCGTGCTACCCCGACGGTTACGCCCGACGCACGGCACAGACGAAACGACCTCAACTGAGGCGTCGCTTGCTCGTCTATCTGAATGCTGGCCTCGAGATGACAGTAGAAAATAAAAGGAGAGATGCGATGCGGCAAAAGATTTTGGTGGCGGCTGTCTTGGTTTGTTCCGGGTTCACGTCTGTATGGGCGCAGGGGGCCGGGTCCTGTGAAGCCGGGTTTCGGCTCTTCGACCACGAGCTTTTAGAGGGTGAACCCGTATGCATTCCGGAGAACCCGCAGCGCATTGTCGCGCTCGATATGGCCGCTGTGGAAACGGTCTTCTATAGCGGTAAGGAGCTGCTCGGGACCAACACCTGGATCAAGGAGGAGATGCCCGTCATGCTTCCCGAACTCGCGGAACGGTTCGCGGCAATCGAGCCGCTCGGCTACCCGTCGAACTTGGAGACACTTCTCTCGCTCAAACCCGACCTGATCCTGGCAACGACCGA
>JBMDWS010000215.1:0-5675 GCA_048594695.1 Truepera sp.
CCGTACCTTCGGCTCGGCGAGGCGCTCGGCAAGCTCGTCTCGCAGCTCGCCAAGGGCCGGATGCGTGAACTCCAGATCGAATTTTCCGGCACCTTTCCGCGTGACCCCGACCCCGTGGCGATCGCCGTCACCAAGGGCGTGCTCGAGCCCATCCTCGACGAGGCGCCCAACTATATCAACGCACCCTCGATTGCCAAGGAGCGCGACATCCGCGTGTCCAAGGTCACGGCCTCGCGCAGCCGGGGCTACACCTCGCACGTCCACGTCAAGCTGCTGACCGATGAGGGGGCCTTCAGTGTCGGTGGTTCGGTTCTCGGCACCGAGCCGCGCATCGTCTCGATCAACGATCTGCCTATCGAACTGCGGCCCGAGGGCACCATGCTCATCTGCACCAACTACGACCGCCCCGGCGCGGTCGGCAAGGTCGGGACAGTCCTGGGCGACGCGGGCGTGAACATCTCCGGGATGCAGCTCTCGCGGGTCGGGGAGGACGGCATGGCGCTCTTTGCCCTGTCGCTCGACAGCGAGCCGCCCGAGAGTGTGCTCAAGGTGCTGCGCGGGCTGCCGAACGTGCTGGTCAGCCTCGAGGTCGTGAGGCTCTAATGTTTAAGACCCGGCTCTACGCTCCAGGCCCGGTCGAGGTGCCGCCGCAGGTGCTCGAGGCTACCGCCCGCCCGATCATTCACCACCGCACCGCAGGCTTTAAGGAGCTTTTCCTCCGCACCCGTGAGCGCCTCGCCGAGGTCGCCTGCGTGCCCGGCGAGGATGTGCTGATTCTCGCGGGTAGCGGCACGGCGGGTTTTGAAGCGGGGCTTCTGGCCTGCGTGCCGAAGGGCGCGAAGGTCGTCGGCATCAACGCGGGCAAGTTCGGGGAGCGCTGGGTCAAACTGGCGCGTCACTACGGCTACGAGGTGGCCGAGCTGACGCTGCCCTGGGGCAAGGCCGCCGAGCCGGACACGGTGCGGGCGTTTCTCGCCGAGCACCCGGACGCCGCCGCCGTCATGACCACCCACTCCGAGACCTCGACGGGCGTCCTGCACGACGTTCAGGCGCTCGCGGCAGTGGTGCGGGACACTCTGCCCGACGCGCTATTCCTCGTCGATACCGTGACGAGTCTGGGTGTGAGCGAAGTGCGCCCGAACGACTGGGGCCTGGACGGGATCTTCTCGGGCTCGCAAAAAGGCCTGATGACGCCGCCGGGTCTGGCCTTTGCCTGGCTCTCGGAGCGGGCCTGGGCGCGGACTGAAAATCTCAACCCGACCTTTTACCTGGACCTGCGTAAAGAGCGCCGTCAGCAACGCGAGGGGCAGACGGCCTATACCCCGGCGGTGAGTCTGGTGGCAGGGCTCGAGGTGGCGCTGGGGTTGCTGCTCGAGGAGGGCCTTAATAACGTCTGGGCGCGCCGCGACACGCTCAACCGGGCGGTGCTGGCGGGCGCGGTGGCGCTCGGCTGCACCCCTTACGCCGAACGCCCGAGCCCGGCAGTGGCGGCGCTCTACGCGCCTGAAGGCATCCCCGCGCCCGACATCGTCAAGGGGTTTAGTGCGCGTGGCATGCGAATCGCGGGCGGGCAGGACGACGCCAAGCCCGTGCTCTTTCGCCCTTCGGTAATGGGCTACGCCGACCGCTACGACGCGCTGACCATCACTGCAGCGCTGGGTGAAATCTTGCAGAATCTCGGTAGAGACGTTTCTCCAGCTCAGGGGCTGGGGGCTGCGCTCGAGGTCCTCGGCTAGACGCGTGCCGCTGCTGCTGCTCGCCAAACACGCGCTGCCGGAGATTCAACCGGAGGTTCCAGCAAAGCACTGGCGGCTGGGAGACAGGGGTCGTGCTCAGAGTGAGAGGCTAGCCGACGCACTCCGCCCGTACAGTCCGAGCGTCGTCCTGACCAGCGAGGAACCCAAAGCTGCCGAAACGGGCGCTGTGGTGGCGGCGCGGCTGGGGCTACCCTGTGTCGCGCTGCCCGGCCTGCACGAACAGGACAACACCGGAACGCCGTACTTCGAGACTCAGGCTGCTTTCGAGGCAGCGGTGCAGACGCTCTTTGCCGAACCGGGCCGACGCGCTTACGGTCGAGAAAGTGCCGACGAGGCGCTCGCACGGTTTTCTGTGGGACTATCGGAGGCGCTGGGGCCCTACGGTGAGGACAACGTGGTACTCGTTGCGCACGGCCGCATCAACACGCTCTTCGTGGCGGCGCACCATCCGGTTGAACCGTTTGAATTCTGGAAACGCTGGGACCTTGCAACGTTCAAGGTGCTTTCGCGGCCCAAGTACGAGCTGCTTGGGCCGGTCACGCTATCCCACTCAGTCCGGAGCTAACCAAACAGGTTGCTGCCCCATATAGGTACCCCACGTCCGAGGGCTCAGCAGAGAGCGTTTCAGGAGATAGTCGAGCGTGTGACGAAGAGGTGTGGCGCGCGTATAGTAGCGCAACTCGGTCGGTATAAAGTGCGTCATCAGCTTGGCTTTGGTGGGATTGAGCACAGGACCGTAGTCGATGCGTGAAAGGTGATGCGCCGAGCCGTACACCACACTCTCGAGAATGATGTTTTCGTAGGCATGATAGGTCGAAGGTCGGTCGCGATCGAACAGACCGGAAAGGCAGCTTAGCTGCGCACCACAGCGTACAAAGCTTTGATAGCCGACGAGTTCGCCCTCAAGGTGGGCCAGAACGTGTACGGTCTGCGCGTTTTCCAGAGCGAGCGTGCGGCACGCCATATTCGGATAATTGTCTTGAAAGGGCACAGGAACCTCCGGCTCGAGTGTCTGAAGCCAACCTTCGACGTGGCCTAGATCGGCGGAGGGGAACGGACCCTCGACGACCGTGAGCGTGCCGCCTTTGTTGCGAAACTTGCGAACTTTGCGGTTTAAGTTTCTGCTCCTGGCGAGAAAATACTCCACACCCTTGGTTACGCGCAGGTCGATGACCCCATAGTCGAAGTGTGCGAGTGCGGCGGTGGGGTAGGGCGTCGTGAACCGGGGACTTTCTATAAGGCAGCCAAGGAGGTAACGGGAGAGCAAGAATCCCAGTGCCGCTGCTATAAAGGACTCGCGCTCCAGTCCCGCCCGGACAAAACCGGGGTTGCTGTACTGGTCGATTCCTGCGCCAACCCGGTTCCAGATGAACTGCCGTATGCGCGGCAGGTCGATTGCTCGGTAGAGAACAGGGGTGCGGGTAAGGCAGCGTCCGGGTCGTCGAAACTCGACGATGAGCGCTAGCCCCATGAGTTCGCTTCCACTATAGGCACGCACCCAGTGGGGTCGCGAGGTGAGACTTCGTGTTGCTGCGCTCGCGTTGAGGAGTGTCCAGAGCGACGTCTCGAGGCCGAGTGTGTCCAGGTCGGCGGCAAAGAGTCCTGCTTCCTCACGGGTCACGGGACGGCTTGAAAGATTGAACTCGAGATTCGGCGCGCGAGTTGCCATCTTCGGACCTCCTGAATGGATAGCTAGAAGTAGATGCGAAACCATCCGGCTTTTTCCGTCATTGCTGCCCAGACAGGGTGTAAACGCTGGTGATGGCGCGAGTATAGACCCCTCGCAAAGGGGATGCAAGGGAGGCTCGAGGGTGCTGTAGGTGCGTGGAAACACGTAGGGCGGGACAGGGGCGAAGTGCCCGAGATGCGTGAGGGGAGGCTGTCAAGAAGGGACGGGTAGACAAAACGCGGGCAAGCCGAAGCGGTAGGGTCGAGCCTGTAGTAGACAGGGTGTGACGAATCCGGGCAAGAGATTCCCGGTAGTGAAACGAGACGGCGAATCGACAGGTTTTTGGCGAAGCCGCCTCGAGCAGGACGGGCACGCCGAAGGGGTATCAGAGTTTTGGCGGCAAGGTTACGTCAGGTTGAACAGCAGGTTGGACAGAGGGCAATAGGGAGAAAGAAAAAAGAGCTCTGACTATCGACACTGAGGAGCCGTTGTTTTATGTGGGCAAGAAACAGAACTAGCAGTGAATCGAGCTTGCTCAAGACCGAAGCAGTCGAGAAATCGTGAGCTGCCCTGTGAGATCAAGAGAGTATGAGGGGCTGGTTTGTGGCACAGCCACGCCACCTAGGCCTATGAGGATGTCCGGAACCTGTCTACCGCGCCCTTTGCATACTGAATAGAGGTACCCCTGAGCCTCAGGGCCAGGGGTACTCGGGCACGGTAAAGCCTTGAACAGCGAGCTTTTTGGCGACTTTGCGGCGCAGTACTACGGGGTCGGCGACCGGGTCGCTCAGGTACGTCGCGATTTCGTCCGCCCCGAAGGGCACGAAATCCTTGGTGAGCGACGGCCCGGCCCACGTCTCCATGACGTAGTTGAGCACCTCGGCGATCTCGGCGGCGCTTAGGCTCGAGCCCATCACACCAGGAACGTTGCTCACGTAGCGGCGCCCGTCGGGCAGATGACTGAACACGCCGACCTGATTGGGAAACGGCGGAATCCCACCCGCCGGGTTGCCTGTTCCGCTCTGGCCGTGACAGCCCGAGCAGTGAAGCAGATAATTCGCGTGGGGTGACATGCCCCCGCTGGCTCCGACCCCCTGAACGAGGGTTAGAGCCAGCAGCAGGACGAGTGTCCCGCCCATTCTTCGGTTCATTGCCCTCCGGCACGAAGCTCGAGGAGCGCTTCGTGCGTGGGCGGGCTGGCTCGCTTTTCGGCCAGTGTCTCGGGTGTGAGGGTGACCTCGAGGCCGTTGACCTCGTTCAGGATGTACTGGGCAATTGCCAGCAAGTCCTCGTCTGAGAGCTGCGCCTGGGCAGGCATCGCCCCGACGAAGACCTGACCCCCCGACTCGATCTGCCCGGAAAGTCCCGCGATCATCACCCCGGCGAGATAGTCCGGGGCCTTGTCCCCCAAAGACGTCCACAGGTCGGCGTTCTCGAGGGGCGGCGCGAAGCCGGGAACGCCCTCGGCGTTTTGCCCGTGGCAGGCGGCGCAGGTCGTGGCAAAGGGCGTCGCGCCCTGTGCAGCCCCAAAAGGCAGGGCTAGCAGCGCGAGCGCCACCGCGCCGTACTTATGCACTAGCCATGCCGACGACGACCGCCACCGTGCAGTGATAGCCCTTGCTGGTGTTGGCCATGCACCAGTTGAGGTCGTTGTAGAGGCCCATGCGGTAGCCCGGGCGCTCGCGCTCGGAGTTGAAGCAGAAGTTCGACACGTGCCCGCAGTCGGCCTCGCCGCAGCAGTCGTTATACGAGATGAGGTAGTCCTTATCGTCGTTGGGGTTGCGGCAGGTGCCCACCCACGACACCGTCGAGGCGTCCGAGCCGACCGGGCAGGCGGTCAGGCTGCCGCCGCACTCGTTACAGAGGTAGCCGTCGAGCGCGCAGTAGCGCCAGTACTCGCACGAGTGCTCATCGTCGCCCGGTCCGGTCGCGATTCCGGAGCCCTGTGCGAAGGCCGCGCCGAAGGTCCGGTCGTAGGGCAGCATCGGGGCGAGCGTGCCCCCGACGAGGGCCGCGCCGAGCTTTTTGAGAAACGAGCGCCGTCCGGTGTGCTGCGCGACCTGCCGACTGCCCTGCTCGACGGACTTGTCCAGCAGGCCGAAAACGATATCGAAAAGCGAGTTCATTCAGGCTCCTTTGCGGGCAGGCGGGGCGATATCCAGGAAGGACTGGAGCGACGGAACGCCCATCTCCTTGGCGTTGAAGAGGCTCTCTAACTGCTCACGGTTGTTCACCAGGCCCTTGGCGCG
>JBMDWS010000216.1:0-3889 GCA_048594695.1 Truepera sp.
CGTCCCGCGTGAAGATATGGACACGCTCTACGCGATGACCGCCTGGCAGCGGCTCGAGACCTTCGACGAGGTCAATCCCGAGCAGATCAACGCCTTTATGGAAGCGTACGAGGGCATCGACCATCACCCGGCGGGGGGTGAAGGGTAGTCAGCAGTAACTCTGGATAGGGATGTAGCGGCCAATGAAGATCGAAACGCCAGATCAACTGCGGGACCTGTACCAAGCTCCCTCCGAGCGAGCGCAGCGTAAACAGCTCCCGCAGCTCGATGCACACTGTCAGCGCTTTATCGAGCTTTCCCCGTTCGTCGTGCTGGCAACATCTGGCCCGGGCGGCAGCGACGCGACCCCACGCGGCGGTGAACCGGGGTTCGTACTCATCGAAGATGCCAGTACCCTGCTCCTGCCCGATTGGCCTGGCAACAATCGTCTCGACAGCCTCGAGAACGTGCTTACCAACCCCGCTGTCGGCCTGCTCTTTCTTATTCCCGGGGTTGGCGAAACGCTCCGGGTCGGGGGCGAGGCCGACATCCGCACGGATGAAGCGCTGCTGGCGCGTTTTTGCACCGACGGGCGGCTGCCGCTTAGCGTCCTCGTAATCCATGTCACCAAAGCCTATCTTCATTGCCCCAAGGCGCTCCTGCGTTCTAGGCTTTGGCTTGAGGACGCAAAAAGAGCACGCACCGTCTTGCCAAGCCTGAACGCCATGCTCAGCGATCAGCTCGGAGAGGGAGAACGCGGGGTTCAGGAGTCGCAAGAAAACATGGAGACACGGTACAAGAAGCAGCTCTACTAAACTACCGGAGACTGGATCCCCTCCATGGCTACGGCGAGCACACGCGGTATGCTCACCGAATGACCTATAATCTGCCTCGCGGCACGCCTGAATCCCAGGGGCTGGCCTCTCGCGCTGTCACTGCATTTTTGGACGAGGCCGACAGTATTGGCCTCGAGCTGCACAGTCTCATGCTCTTGCGGCACGGCCACGTCGTCGCCGAGGGCTGGTGGTCGCCCTATACCCCGGACGGCGTGCAGCTTCTTTACTCGCTATCCAAAAGCTTTACCGCCACCGCCATCGGACTGGCTCAGCACGAAGGGTTACTCTCGCTGGACGACACGGTGCTGGGCTTTTTCCCCGAGCGAGCGCCACGTGACCCGCACCCTTACCTCGCGTCCATGCGCGTGCGGCACCTGCTCAGCATGGCGACCGGGCATGTAGGGGACACGCTCGAGCCCATCGCCCGGCGCTACGCTTCCGATTGGCTGGGGGGCTTTCTCGCCCTGCCCCCCGAACAGGAACCGGGCAGTATTTTTGCCTACAACAACGGCGCGACCTTCATGCTCGCCGCGATCTTGCAGCGCGTGACGGGAATGGGCCTGCTCGAGTACCTGAAGCCGCGCCTGCTCGAGCCGCTCGGCATCACGGCGGCCCGCTGGGACAAGACGCCGCAGGGGCTCGAGCACGGCTTTTCGGGTCTGCATACGACCACCGAGGCCGTCGCCAAGCTGGGGCAACTGTACCTACAACGGGGCCGCTGGGATGGCCAACAACTCCTCCCCGAAGCCTGGGTGGAGGATGCAACGCAACTTCACATCGCCAATGCCCCCCTGACCGCCGCACCCAACGACGCCCCGTCCGACTGGGCTCAGGGCTACGGCTTCCAGTTCTGGATGTGCCGCCACGGAGCCTATCGCGGCGACGGCGCGTTCGGTCAGTTCTGCCTGGTCATGCCCGCTGAAGACGCCGTGCTGGCCCTGACGAGCGCCACAATGGACATGCAGATCGTCCTCGACCTCGCCTGGAAACATCTTCTGCCCGCCCTGCAAGCCCAAAGTGGGCCACTGCCAGAAGACACCGAAAATCAGCAAGATTTGCCCGAGCGGCTGGCAAGACTGGCGTTACCCACGGTTGCCGGAGCGCGCAGCAGCCCCACCGAAACGACGGTTATCGGTCAGGCATACCGCTTGGAACTGTTGGCACAGCCGGATGACGCAGACGGAGCCCTCTACCGCCCGCTGCCCGAGCTGAGCGGGTTGAGGCTCGAGACCACCTCCGCAGGCTGGGCGCTCGAGCTGCACCAGGGGCAGAAATCGTTCGTGCTGGACTGCGGCTACGAGAGCTGGCTCCCAGCATCTCCTGGCTTTCTGGACATCTACCCCGGTCCCGTTCGTACCAGCGCGGCCTGGACAGCGGACGATTCCTTGACCCTCAAGCTTCTCTACCTCGAGACGCCCCACACGCTGACGTTGAACCTGAAGTTTGTAGGCGACAGCGTGAGGCTCAAGCCGCGCTGGAACGTGCAGTTTGGGGCGCTCGAGCTGCCCCCCCTGACAGGCACACGGCGGTAGCAAATCCTGCACCTTCGGGGCGATTCCCGCACATCAAAGCTCACGTCCTCTCGGATAAGCTGGAACCTATGTCAAGATCTCCCTCCAACGCTTCTGCGCAGCGCCTTACCCTGATAACCCTCATCGTTCTAGCTCTCGTCATCGTCGGCGTCATCGTCTACTTTCAGGTCGCCCGGCCTCAAAGCGCGGCGAGTACGACAAGCGCCGAGATCGATCTAACCGATCAACCAGGGTTGGGACCAGAAGATGCTCCGGCCCAGATTGCCGTTTTCGAAGACTTCAAGTGCCCGGCGTGCAGGAATTTCGACGAGCAGATTTACCCACAGGTCCAGCGCGAACTCGTCGATACGGGTAAGGCGCGCATCTACTTCCTCAACTTCCCCTTTATCGGCCCGGACTCCCGCACCGCCGCCCTCGCCGGGGAGTGCGCTTACAGGCAGAACAACGAGGCTTTCTGGGAGTTCAAGAAATTCGTCTTCCGCTCGCAGGGTCCCGAATCCGAAGAGTGGGCCACCCCCACTGCGCTCGCCCAGATCGCCCGGGATAATGTTCCTCAACTCGACGCCGACGCGCTGCAAAGCTGCACGGAGCAGGCAACCTACGACGATCAGGTCACGTCCGACTACGATATGGGCCAGCAAGCAGGCGTCACGGGTACCCCGACGGTCTACGTCAACGGTCAAAAGCTCGCCTCGTTCGACTTTGCCACCATCGAGCAAGCCGTCAACGGCGCCAGTAACTAACGACCCGTGCGCGCCTTTTATCGCTCCTTCGGCCTCTACGCGGCTTGGCTGGTGTCTATCGTCGCAACGGCCGGGAGCCTCTACTTTAGCGAGGTCAAGCTTTTTGTGCCATGCGGCCTCTGCTGGTATCAGCGCATCATGATGTATCCGCTGGTGATTCTTCTGGGAATCGCTTCTTACCGTCAAGATGCAGGGATCGTCCGCTACACCTTGCCCATGACCATTCTGGGCGGGTGTATCTCGATATTCCACTACCTCGAGCAAAAAGTGCCCGGCTTCAAGCCGCCGAGTATCTGCCGCGCTGGCGTCCCCTGCACAACCGAGTACATCAACTGGTTCGGGTTTATCACCATCCCCTTTCTGGCCCTTATCGCGTTTACGCTCATCACCATCTTGCTCATAGGGGTTGCACGGAGCAGCAGGAGCCCGCATAATACGTCTACGGCGGTTTAGAACCCGGCTCGGCGAGCTCGCATAACCGCAATCCTAAACGCCGCAACGCAAGCTTGCTTGAGCCAAATTGGCCCGGCCCGCAACAAGCTGGTTATCTCGAGGAGGAAGTGTGCCCCACATTATTACCGAGCCGTGTATCGGCGTTAAAGACCAGTCCTGCGTCGATGTGTGCCCGGTCGAATGCATCTATGAAGCCGACGATCAGCTCTACATCCATCCGGACGAGTGCATCGACTGCGGCGCGTGCGTTCCGGCCTGCCCGGTCAACGCCATCTACCCGGAAGAAGACGTGCCGAGCGAGTGGGAAGCCTTTATCCAGAAAAACTACGACCTCGCGGGCGTCTAG
>JBMDWS010000217.1:0-10799 GCA_048594695.1 Truepera sp.
AAGCACCCATCATCGGTGATAAGGCTTACCTTGGCAACACCGCGATTATTACTCCAAAACGCAAGAACATGATCCAGACCAGTCTTTGGAGCAAAGCTTTAGGCCGTTTGCGTAAACGCATTGAAACCAGTTTTAGTGTCCTCGTCGGCTCTCTTACCCTTCACGCTGCTCAGGTTAAAACCTTTCGCTCACTCCGAACCCGCGTTAATCTCAAAATCGCTGCCTACAACCTCATCCACTCAGGACTCCTCGATAGGTAGCAAACGGGGTGATTAGCTTTGTCAGCTGCTGATAAGCACCCTTATTACGTCATGAATACTCTTCAGGTTTTATTAATCAGCAACATTTAATCTGTAGGAGAATCAAGCTTGCTCTGAAGGAGAGTCACGTGCGACCCGTCGTCCTACTCACGCTTTTCGGCATCACCCTGGCCCTGGCAAGCTGTGGCAATCCCCCACCCGTGCAGGTCGACTTCGCGACCTCACCAGCCATCTTTCGGGGAACCTACACCACTGAGGTCGACATGCGTAACTCGACCCCCGAGGTCGCTTTCAGTCCCGACGGCTCGAGCCTCGTCATGGGTAACGGCGATCACTTCCATGCGCTGCAATTCTGGAACGTCGCAACGGCAACACCGACGGGCACAACTGAAGAGGAGTTCCCGGTCACGTCGGTGGCGATGAGTCCCGACGGTGCGCGGATCGCTGCGGTCTTGCCGGGTGAGGCTGTCAACCTCCCCGGCAGCGCGCGGGTCTGGGATACCCAGAGCGGCGAGGTGTTGCTCCAGTTCCCGGCAGGTTCCCCGGATTGCCTCCAATGCCTAGCGCGGGCACTCGCCATTTCCCCAGATAGCAAGACTTTGGCGCTCCTCAGCGTCCGCGAGTACGCCGAATACGAGCCCACTAGCGAGGTTAGCCTCTACGACCTGAAGACCGGCAAACCACTATCCGTCTTGGGCGGTCCTGCCCCTTCTCCCACGTCTTACACGAGTTTCAGGAACCTCTCCTTCAGTCCCGACGGGAGTCGCCTGGCAGCATTCGCCATCGGCAGTTACGAACCCGCCACGGTCGCGGTGTGGGACGTGGGGGAGGCAAAACTCCTCGATGTTTACTCACGGAAGACGCCCGAACTCGAGCAGGTTGACCCGCACTTGTGGCGTGACAACGAACCGGTCCTCGCCGTCTACGGCAATGGCAAGCTCGAGCTACAGAGCGTGATGTCGGGCCAGGTCCTCGCGACACTCCCGACGCCGCCAGACGGCCTGACACCCTACGAGCTTTACGCTAGCGCTGACGGCACGCGCCTCATCGGCGGTACACAGGGCAAGGTCGTCCTTTGGGACCTCGAGGCGGGCAGCATCATGAAGGTGCTGTCGGACGGTATCTACTATGGCGCGGGCTTCTCTCCTGACGGGCGCTACGCCCTCGTGTGGGACGACACGACAAAAGCCCTGACATTGCGCGACCCTGACACGCTCGAGGTCGAAGTGTCGCTTTCAAACGGCTCGGTGCTGCCTCTCACGCTCGTCTCGAACGCGACCTACGTAAACGGTCAAAAGTACAGCATCGACGGGACTGCACAGCTGGGCGAAGAGAGCTCCGTTCCTTTCAGCGGCGAGGTGCTCGGCAAAGAAACCCAGGTTTTTTTGAAACCGCAGTTCGGCTGCATCTGCCCCATTCCAGCGTCGCTGCGGCTCACGTTCGTTCGCGAGGGCCGTACCTGGACACTGGACGCTTATGAAGGCGGTGAGAGCGGTAACGCCTGGGACGCCGCAACGTTAGACGAGAAGAGCGCCCTGGCTGCACCTTCCCGGACTTACAACGTTTTGCTCAAAAAAGAGCCGTAAGTTCAGCAATCCGTCAAAAAGCACCATTACAGCTAGGTGACAAGAGTCATTGCGCTTCGCTTTGGAACGCACCTAGCCCACCTTCACTAGATGAGGTCGCGTACCGCCGCTACTAAATCCGCTCGGGCTCTGCTGCTGTTCAGTCTGACTTCGTTCTCCATGAGCGGGCGCGCTACAATCTCCCGGTTGAGTTCCACCGAATCTTGCCATTCCCGGTAGCCGCTCGAGCGCGTTTCGTCCAGCACCCGCTTCTTCAGCTCCGCCTCGTCGTCCAGGTAGAGCGTAACGAGCACGTAACGGTACGCGCCGAAAAGCTCAGGGAGCTGCTTGATGAAGGGGTCGCGTATGTCGGTCACTAGGATATTGCCAAAACCGTGTCGGACGTAGTTCTTGAGGACTAGCGTGAGATTCTCGAAGGACAGCGCTTCCTCTTCTTCGTAGGTAATGGTGCTGTTCTGTTTGACCCTGAACTCGGGTATCCAGCCGAACTCGAAGCAAGGACTTTGCAGCTCGGCCTGTAGCGCCCAGGCTAACGACGACTTACCGCAGCCGGGGGCACCATGGATGAAAATGTAGTCCATCAGGCCGTAGTGTACAAGCTGTCCGTAAGCATCTTATTGAACCCTAAAAAACGTTCTTCTGGGTTCGTCCCAACTCGAGCGCTGACGTTGGCAGTATGAACCTCACCCAAAAACCAAGGACCGTGCGACAAAACATGTTGTCGCTCGTTTCTACAGTTCTGTCGTTACAGAAGGTTTGGTAGGGATTTTGCACATCTAACTCCCTCGAACGACGGACCGCCTTTACCATGACCTATAAAGCTTTTGCTCATAGCGTTTTTCGTCTCTCATTTCGGTGTGCCAATAGTGTGCCAACATATCTCTGCCAATCCAACACTACCGTAGCAACGCGACAAGCAGATACGAAAAAATCGTGTCTGGAACGCTAAACCGTAATAATCAATAACAGTCTAAAAAGCCCGTCCGTGACTCCAAAACCGTAGGTCGAGGGTTTAAGTCCTTCTGCGCCCGCCACAAGAAACGTGTCAGAGACGCAAGAATCAAGCCCCGCCTAGTGCGGGGCTCGTCTTGTTTGGGCAGGGTTACACTTTAATTACGCCCACAGGTAAATTTGCCGTAGCCGGATCGCTCTTGGGGAGAAAATCTAGGAGCGAGACGGCGCTGCTTGCCCGCTACTGCTCAAAGAGATGCGTGTAAACATCGAGAGTGAAAGACGCCCTTGCGTGGCCCAACCTGTCCGCAAGCACCTTCGGGTCTACACCGTTCCGAATCGCAACGGATGCGTGAAGGTGGCGAAGGTCGTGAAGCCTTACCCTCGGCACGTTGGCCTCGTCCATACGCTTGTTCCGCAGACGGTGGAGGTTGTCGGGGTTGAGCGGGGTTCCAGCCTCGGAGACGAACACGAGGCCGTTCTCGGGCCATAAGGGACCGCGTTCGGCGTCCTGCCGTTGATGGTGAGCCTCGAGCACGTCTTCAGAAACGGCAACAACTAGAAATACCGCCAAGGATGTCCTTGGGGCTTTTCTCCACCGCACTTTGGAGAGCCGTGATGGCAGACCCCGTGTTGACCGGTTCGGCTCGCCGCTCTTTGGCAGACTTTGCTGCCTCTTTTTCCTAGCGCGTAGCCTCGCCCCAGCGCACTTTACTGTGGCAACAGAATCAGCGATTCGGGCTTGACCATGCTGATCACTGCGTCGGGAGGGACATCCACCCCGCCGCGACGCCCCAAGAGACCGTCGAAGCGCAGGAGCAGGTCGAGACCATTTTCTGCGACAAAGATGCTCTCCTCCTTCTGGACCAGGGACACAGGGTTGCCCAACAACGAGTTGGGACCGGCAAGCCGCAAGCCGACGGGTGTCGGACCCTGCGCTCGGCTGGCTCGCTCGAGCACCAGGAGCGCCCCGTCGCTGTCGAAGCCGGGCTGATCGCTCGTCGTAGCAGCCCCAACATCGGTCACGATGATCCTGTCGGTCGCGCGGTCGTAGAGGAGTTCGTGGAGGTTATGCGACGCGGCACTGCCCTGCCATGTGGGCGTAACGGTGCGGCTCGGGCCGTTCTCCCCCCGCGAAGCGAGAAACGCGTCATAGACGAGGAGCGTCCCGTCCGTTGCACCGACGAAGAGCCTGTCGGCCACCTCATCGTAGGCAAGTCCCCAAGGGCGGCGCGGCTCACCGCCAGCTCCCTCTCCGAGCTTGTCGGTTACGAAGCGTGGGGCCACATTGCCGGTCGCGAGCGCGTCGAACACCCTGATCGTCGCACTCGCAAAATCGGCGACGATCAGGAGGCCCTGGCTCTCAACGAGGATGAGGTCTTTGGGCTCCACGAGACCAACGCGACTACCGGTGATCAAGCGGTCTCGAGTCGTATCGAAGGTGCGTTCTTCTCGAGACTGCACATCCTCCACGACCATCACGCCCCCGGGAGCACTGTCGTCAGGACCATCATCGAAGGTCAGGTAGCCGTTCCCTTCGGCATCGAGCACGATGTAGACAAGGTCTATCGGCCCCCCCTTGGCAGCAAAAAAGACATCTGCCGTACCAAGGTCGGGGCTCGCCCGGTAGACGAGCCCCTGAGGCGGATCTGTGGGCACCAGCGAAGCAGGCGGCTTACTCACTGCCAAGAGGTCGGCGTTCGGGGAGCCAGCGTTCGTCGAGCAAGAAGCACTGAAGAGCGCCAGCGCCGCCAGAAGGCGCAACCGTTTCAGTGCTTGGCCTGCCACGTCCAAGCAGACACACCTCATTTCAGTCCCCCTTACAGATCGCGTCGGCCTCAGCGGCGGGTCAGCTCGAGCATCCGCTCACTGACACCCTGCGATCCGTGTGCCCGAACCGTCAAGCTGTTCACGCCCTCCTCGAGGGTGGCGGTAAAGGCGAAGCGCGTCCCGGTTAGGGGTGTTTCATGCTCTTCGCCGTTCAGGACGTAGCTCAGACGGTCCACTGTACCATCCACGGTGCCCGTGACGATCACGCTCTCGCGCGTGACGACTGTACCGTTTGCGGGCGAGGTGATACTGAGGGGCGAGTAGGCAGCTGGTTCAGTCAGCGAGACACGGCTAAGCGGGTAGGTCGGCTGCGAGCTGCCCCCGGCGGGCTCGAGGCTCAGGTAGAGGGCTGCGAAGCTCTGCGTCCCGACCTCGAAGATAGCATCGTCCGACACGCCCAGCGAGGTCAGGCGGTCGCTGCTGCCCGGCGTCCAGCTGTCGCTGGTGTGCCCCCAGGCCTGATAGGTCTTGCCCAGCGCGGGCGCTTCACCGAGCACAAAGAGAGCTTTACCGTCCGCGCGGCTCAGCACGCTGCCGATACCCTCACGCGAGCGACCGTAGAGCGGAATTCGCTCGATATCGGGCGCCGCTAAAAACTCGGCGACCAGCACGGCTTCCCGCTCGGCCTCGCGGTAGAGCCCCCGTGACGCGCTGAGCCATAGCCCCTCTCCGACGGCAACAAGAGCGAGACAGGCCGCGAGCATCCAACCTAGATAGCCTTGGACCGAACGACGAGACCCCGAAGCTCGAGGCGGCAGGCTGACGATGGGGGGCAGCGCGGCGTCGGTCACTGGCACAACGCTTGAGCGCGCCTCGAGCCGTGCCTGCAAGCCCTCCCACACATGCTCGGGGGGCGGCACGGGCGGCAGGGATTGGGTCAGCCTAACGAGCGTTGTACGCAACTCTCGCAGTTCGGCTCTGGCCTCCTCTGAGTGGTCCAAGAGGACTTCGACCCGAGCTACTTCGGCAGGTGAGAGCGTCCCGAGGGCGTACTCGGCGAGCATCTCGTAGACTTTTTGGTTCTCGCTCACGATCCCTCCCAGTAGCCTCGTAGTGTCAGTAGCGCCCGCCGGACGCGGCTCTTGACCGTGCCAAGCGGCAAAGCGAAGCGCTCGGCGAGTTCTCCGTGAGAATAGCCCCCGTAGAACGATTCGCGTAGCAAATCCCGGTCGAGCGGCTCGAGCTGCTCGAGGGCCTGCTCGGTCTGAACGTTCAGAACCGGGTCGGCAAGTGCAGCGGCTGGCTGCTGCTCGGGGTAGTGTAAATCCCACGCGACATCCTGCGCGGGACGAGCGCGCTTGGCCCGCAGCCGCGATAGGCAGTCGTTCCGTGCGACTGTATAGATAAAAGCTCTGGCCGAGCCCCTGTCGGCACGGTAGCCGTGGGTATTCTTGCAGAGCTTGAAAAATGTGTCTTGCAGCACCTCCTCAGCCTCCTCGCGGCTATTTAGCAGGTTTATGGCCAGGGCATACACGTTGCCCGAGAGCCGGGCATAGAGATCGCGCAGTGCTGCATGGTCACCATGTTGTAGGCGTATCAGTAACGTCGCTTCTTCCTCGGCGTCCATCTAACTAAGGGTACGCGGCTTTGACAGCCTTGGATGCAGTCGGGGCCGCGAGCAGATTCAAGCCGCACACTTCCGGCTTCCGAGAAATATTCTCGAGCACCGTTTGGAACACCTTTGCCGCGACATGAAGCGGGAAGGGAAGGAACCCGAAACATCCTATGGAAGACATGTGCATCCAAACTCGGCTTTGCTGCGTTTCTTCTTTCGAAGGGGCAAGACAAACGATCCCCGGAAAGGTTGGAACGCATGAAGCTAGGCACGAGGCTGAAGACCATAGGCATCTCACTCGCCCTCACGGCGGCACTCGCCGCTTGCGATGGCCTTGTCAATACGCCAGGAGGCAGTGCGGGCGCCCCCGAGATCGCCGTCACCGGTCCTTTCGAGGTCAGCAGCGATGGCTCGTATATTGGGACCGTCGCCGAAGATCGCATCGCTGTTGTAGGGACGCACAACGGCGCCGTCGAACGGCTCCGTTATAAGCTCAACGAAATCGAATGGCTCGACGCTACGCTGAACGAGACGGGCTTTTCCTTTACCGCCACGGGCCTGAAGCCGGGGTCAAACACCATCGCGCTGCGGCTCGACGGTGCCAACGGCCAGGTCAAAGTCGGTGTGATCGTCGTGGATTACACGGTGGGCGGTGACCCCGAGGTAATGCCGGACCCCGACGGACGCGAGCTCGTGGCGCTCACCGACGGCAACATGCTGACCTTTTTCAACTCGAGCTCACCGAGCGAGACCGACACGCTCCTCGTCGAAGGAATCGAGGGCACGCTGCTCGGCTTCGACTTCCGCCCTGCCAACGGTCTCCTCTACGCCCTCTCCTCGACCGGCACCCTCTACACCATCGACACCGGTTCGGGTGTGGCAACCTCAGTCAGTCAGCTTTCCGAGGATTTCGTCGCACGGGCGCGCTCGGGCGTGGACTTTAACCCGGTCGCCGACCGTTTGCGCCTGACTGGCTCGAACGGACAGAACTTCCGTGTGAATGTGGACACGGGTGAAGTCACGCTTGATGGGGAACTCGCCTTTGTCGCAGGTGACAGCAACGAGGGCCTGACCCCGAATGTGACAGCTTCGGCCTACACCAACAGCACCGCCGAGACACCTGAAACGACCACACTCTACAACCTCGATGCCTCGCTCAATGCGCTGCTCGAGCAGGACCCGCCCAATGATGGCGGTCTTGGCACAGTCGGTGCTCTCGGCGTGGACGTGAGCGCGGTCGCAGGCTTCGACATTTACTCGGGCGACGATGGCAGCAATGTCGCTTATGTAGCCTCGGCGGGCAGGCTCTATACGGTGGACCTCGAGAGTGGTGCAGCTACCTTGCGCGGCACCATCAACGATGGTGAAGGTGACTACCAGGGTCTCGCTGTAATGATGACGCCTCGCGACGATGACGAAGGCGGCGAAACCCCGACACCCGACCCCGATCCGAAAAGCATGGTCGCCCTCGGGGCGGACAATACTATAGTCCGCTTCGATTCGGGCAAGCCACAGTTCGGCAACGCCTGGCAAGTCGAAGGGGTAGACGGGACGCTTCTCGGGATCGATGTGCGTCCAGCGACCGGCGAACTCTACGGTCTCAGCGATTCAGGCAAACTCTACACCATCAACCTCTCGAGCCGCCAAGCTACCGAAGTAAGCACGCTCTCCGAAACCTTCGAGGCAGGCGCGATGTCCGGCGTGGACTTCAACCCCGTGGCCGATCGTTTGCGCCTGACTGGCTCGAACGGGCAGAACTTCCGCGTGAATGTGGACACAGGCGAGGTTACTCTCGACGGCACGCTCTCGAACGCCGACGGCGGCACTCCAAGCATCACAGCCTCGGCCTATACCAACAGCACGAGGACAACGCCCGAAACGACGATGCTCTACAACCTCGACGCGGGCAGCGACAGTCTGGTGCTGCAAGACCCACCTAATGACGGCGTGCTGACGAGCGTCGGGAAGGTAGGCTTCGATATTGGTGACGTTACGGGCTTCGACATCTTTTCCGGCAACGACGGGACCAATACGGCCTACGCCGTCTCAGGGGCGCACCTCTACGTCGTGAACCTCGCGAGCGGTAACAGCGATCTGATTGGCACCCTGCCAGACGGGGTCTACCAAGGACTTGCCGTAGTCGGCAATTAGGCCTAACAACTGGACAGAGCGCCGAGCCACAAACGGCTCGGCGCTCTGTTTTGTACTGGCTGCGAAATAGGCCTTCGCGGGATTGTTGCAGCATCAAAAAGACGAGCCCTTATGCACCGAGGCGGCGGTATGGGCCAGGCGGCGCGGGCTAGTGGCTCGTCGGCTTGCAATAGGTGCACCGAACATCTCGGGCTCTTCCGACTCCTTCATGGCCCCATAGAAGTCGCCGCCCGTGCAGTCGTGGGTAAGAAGTTTGAGCACCTCACCGTCATCCCAGGTGATGTCTAGCGGGCCAAACATGAGGAGCGCGCCGCTCACCGGGCAGGGTCAATATCCGTGCCTTACCATCTCGTACAACTTGAACTCTGCTTTTATGCCCCCGCTTTTACTTATCAGGCTAAAGCGGGGATGAAATATCGCCAGTCGAGAACGTATTTGCTCCATTGGCGTACGTATAGCGTCTGCTAATCAGCTTTGTCATCTACTAAAAAGCAACATGATCTGCTAGCGTGATGAACTCCTCTACCAAATACTCTAAACTCCAATGAAAGTTAGCTAGAGCGTCGCATCGGTTAGCTACCGGGCTGGGCGTCAAACGCCTCTTTTATCAACTCGGATAGGATGGCCTTGTGTTTGGAAACGTCACCTGGCTTTAAACGAATTCGGAAGCGCCTCCACTTGTTGTCGTGCTTCATAACGTCTAGCCCGGCGCTCTCAATACGGTCTTGTATCTCTGTTGAAAGCATAAGCCGTGGCTCAAACCGTATAAAACCCCTTTTAGGACGCATCGTTACGGTATTGTTCGGCTGTCCATTTTTGGCTAGGCCGATATAGAACTTGTTGTATTTCAGCTCTAGGGAATGATCGAACTCTTTAACAAGAGCCAAAATATCATCGGCCATCTTGACCGTTTTTCTGAGCTGCGGGTAGTCCAGTAGGCTCGATCTGTGATTTCTTGAACCTCTTCATCTTCATCAACCAGGCCGAGAGTTATTTGATCCACTACAGTCGTGAAAAACAACCCACCCGATCATCAATCTTTAAGCATTTCATCTGAACAGCTATCAAAGGCACCATACCGTTGAAGAGACTGATCACATTAAGGAATCGGCTTGTAATGTCCTCGGCAACAATGACAGCCGTATGCTCGTATCGGGGATAGCGTCGGCGCTCAATGTCCCAATATTCGATAGTACGGATGATGTGGCTCTCATCCGTCGGGCCTAACTGAACCTCTACCTCGTATCTCCGGGTGGAATCGGAATCTTAGAGAAGCAAGTCTAAGCGGCCTGCCCGGCGGTAAATGCGTTCCTTGTCTTTCAGAATCAGGTCGCCCAAACCGAGAATGCTTGGGTCTTCAGCTATACGATCTTGAACCCATATTTCACTCAGCTCAGAATGACTCTTAAGCGACACAGTCTCAAATTTTGCTAATTCCATGTCCCATTATTGACGGCAATGGCAGAATAGAGCAACGAAATCAGCAAGGGTGTTGCAGTTCATTCATGCACCACGAGCACCGGGAGTTTCGCTTGCCGCACTACTTCCTCAGCCACGCTGCCATTAAGGAAGTGGGCGAGGCCGGTGCGCCCATGCGTACCCATCACGATCAGGTCGGCTCCCCATGACTTCGCTTGGTTTAAGATCGTCTCGGCGGGTTGGCCAACGACCGCGATACACTCCTCATCGTCTTGAGATAGCTCTTTAAGCTTGGCGATGGCTTCTCGTTCAAGCGTTCGCCGCGCCTCAGCGGCATCGACAGGCGATGTAAAGGTGTCGGTATATTGGGCAGCGACCCTTTGCGAGCTGATGATATGCAGGTGGCGCACGAGCGCTCCGGGGAAATGCTCTCGAACCGTTGCTAAGGCCGAATTGGCGCTGGTCGAAAAGTCCATGGGTAAGAGAATACGGGTGAACATAGCGTGCCTCCATATCGCCGATTAATGCTTATCCCTTAGCTTTACCCATAGTCTACTGTTTAACTCGCGTTGCAAAGCCAGCCGAGCCCATGCATAATGAAGGCTATCGCGGTGCTGGGTTTTACCAGCCGCACCCTTCCGATAGCATCAGGCTCACCTACCCCAACTCACCCTTGTGACGCCGCGTGCATCCACGCCAATTCGTTTTGCACATCGAGGTCGTTATTCCACCTTAGAGATTGTTTTGTAAGCACCATGTAGGTCTGCTGTTCACTCAAATAACTACGTCATCTAGTATTCAAAGAGGTTTCTTTTGCTCACTACCCTTAAACGTGAATGGTTCGGTAACGTTCGCGGCGATATTCTCTCCGGCATCGTCGTTGCCCTCGCGCTCATCCCCGAAGCCATCGCCTTCTCGATCATCGCGGGCGTCGATCCCGCCATCGGTCTCTACGCCTCATTCACCATCGCTGTGACCATCGCCTTTGTCGGCGGGCGTCCTGGCATGATCAGCGCCGCCACAGGCGCAATGGCTCTGCTCATGATC